>CAIZOZ010000275.1 GCA_903934745.1 uncultured cyanobacterium | reverse complement strand
AGGCGGTGGATCTGGCGCTGCTGCAGCCGGCCCCGGGCCACAGCTTCTGCGAGTGGAAGGGAGTGGCCCGCTATTTCGATGTGGTGGCCCCCGGTGCCGACGGCCTGCCGCGGCGCCTGAGCCGGGCCGTGTGGCAATACCCCGAACCAGCCCCGGCCTTTGCCGCCCTGACCGGCTGGTATGGGCTCTATCCGGGATTGATGGAGGGTTGCTGGCTGGATGGCGAGCGGGTGATTCCCCAGCCCGGCGGCTTCTACGGCGGCTGGATCACCGCCGAGCTGGAGGGCCCGTTCAAGGGGGACCCATTGCATCCGGAGCTGGTCTGAGCAGCAGGCTGCCGCCATGGCGCTGGAGGGTTTCGACGCTGGCCAGCAGCAGCTGCTGGCGCAACAGGTGGAACGCCTCGGGCTCGCCGCTGACGGCAAAGGCCTCCAGCCGCAGATGGACGCCCGCGTCATCGATGCCGCTGAGGTGGATTCGCTGGGGCAGATCAGCTGCCAGGTCTGGGTTCTGCTGGAGCTGCTGGGCCAGATCAGCGCAGATGGCGGCCACCAGGGGCAGATCCTCCGGCCGCAGCGCCAGCTCCAGCACCAGGCGGCGATGGTCGCGGCGGCTGAGATTGGCCACGGCGAAGCCGGCAAAGATGGCGTTGGGCACGAACAAGCGCTCGCGCTCGGGGGTCTGCAGCTCGCTGTAGTACATGCCGATGCGCCGCACCGTGCCGGCCAGGCGGCGATCGGGCAGTTCGATCTGATCGCCGACATTGAAGGGGCGATAGACGTAGAGCATCACGCCGCTGAGCAAGTTCTCCACCAGCGCCTTGGAGCCGAAGCCCACCGCCGCCGCACCGATGCCACTGGCGGTGAGCAGCAGCGTCGGTGACACGCCCAGCAGGCGCAGCACCTCCAGGCTGGCCAGCAGGATCACCACGGCGCTGATCAACTTGTCGATCAGATCCAGCAGGAAGGCGCGATCGCTGGGGCTGCGTTGGCTCAGCCAACCGGGAGGCAGCTCGTCCTGGCCGATCAGCACCCGCTTGCAACGCAGCAGCGTCCAGGCCACACCAAGGGTGAGCACCAGATCCCGCACCTCCCGACCATCACGGGGCAGGTTCCAGCCGAGGCGATCCAGCAGATCGAACAGCCACCAGCCCAGGCCGCCCACCAGCAACGTGGCGCTGACGCTCAGCCGGGCCCGCTGCAGCAGGGCGCGCCCCAGGGAACCCCGGGGGCAGCGGCCGGCCAACAACTGCAGCCCCAGCCAGGCCGCGGCCGCCAGCAGCAGGCTGACGATCAGCAGCGGGAGCTGAAAAGGCAGGGCGGCTTTCATGGTTGGGGCTTGCCGCTGGGCTGGCCCAGCTGCCAGAGCAGATCGGCGCCCAGCCAGCTGAGGCTGGCCTCAGACCAGGGAACCACCGCCTGCATCGCCGTCAGCCCCAGATCCCCCAGCGGTGTGCGGGCCGCCACGCCGCCCAGCAGCTTGGGAGCAATCACGGCGGCAAGCCGCTGCACACAGCCCTGGCGCAGGGCCGCGGCCGCCAGTTCAGGACCGCATTCCCACAGCACCTGGTTGCAGCCGCGCTGACCCAGGGCCGCCAGCAGCGCCAGCGGTTCGCAGGCGGCCAGGGGCAGGCGCTCCACCCCCAGTCGATCGAGACGCTCACAGGCCTCAAGTGAGGCCTCCGGCCCATGGGCCACCAACGTGGGGGCCACGGCGCTGTCCCAGAGCTGGGCGGTGTGCGGCAGAGCGAGGTTGCGGCTGAACACCACCCGCAGCGGTTCGGGATCGCGCCGGCCGCGGCTGGTGAGCAGGGGATCGTCGGCCCGCACCGTGCCACCCCCGACGATCACCGCATCGCATTCGGCCCGCAGCTGATGCACCCAGGCGCGGGCTGCCGGTCCGCTGATCCACTGGCTGGCGCCATTGGGCAGGGCGGTGCGGCCGTCGAGGCTCATCGCCCATTTGAGAATCCCCAGGGGTCTGCCGGTGCGGATGCGATGCCCGAAGGCGCGGTTCAAGGCCAGCGCCTCCGCCTGGGCCACCCCGGTGATCACCTCGAGGCCGGCTGCCCGCAGCTGCTCCAGGCCACCGCCGGCCACCAGCGGATTGGGATCGCCCATCGCCACCACCACCCGTGCCACCCCTGCGGCGATCACCGCCTCACTGCAAGGCGGCGTACGGCCCTGATGGCAGCAGGGTTCCAGGGTCACGATCAGCGTGCCGCCGCGGGCCCTTGCCCCGGCCTGGGCCAGGGCTCCCACTTCGGCATGGGGTTCGCCGGCGCGGGCGTGATAGCCCTCACCCACCAGCTGGCCGGCGGCATCGAGTACCACGGCGCCCACCAGGGGATTGGGGCTGGTGCGCCCGGCACCGAGGGCAGCGAGCTGCAGGGCCCGACGCATCCAGGGGAGCCAGGGGGAGGGAGTAGCAGGCATCAGGCCTGAAAGCGAGGACGCCTGAAGAGATTGCGTCATCGTCAGATCCACCAGCGAACCATCCGTGGTCAAACCATCAGCGAAGTCTGCCTTCGTCATCCACTCACGGGCCGCAAAACCATCCCCCAGAAGCCAGCGGCCTCATGGCAGCAGAGTGATTCCGGCCCGGAGAACGCGAAGGATTGCTGCCACCACAGCTGAAGTCTCACGCAGCGCCTCGGCACTCCCCTCGACGATCACGCTGAGGCGCTGGCGGGTCCATCGCAACACCCGCAGAACTCCCGGCGGAGAGAGGCAGCGGGCTCCCGCAAGACAGGTGGTGGCACTAACGAACTGTTGAACCCCGCTACGATATGAACGTGCTGGACCTGCTGGCGCTCCTGCCCCGGGGGCTCACCACCTTCCTGTTCGCCCTGGCGGCCCTGCTTCGTTTCTACGGACATGACACACCAGAGTTCACGGCCGGCGCCGTCCAGGACGCCCTGCTGGGTTGGAGCCTCGCCGCCTTTCTCCTGGCGACAGCGGCTCTCCTGGCTGATCTCGGCCTTGAGTGGCACCGTCGATCTCGAGATCGAGATCAACGAACGACGCGAGACATGGAAGCGCGAAGACGAACAGAGGAAACTCTCAGACGAACGCTGGAAGAAGTTCGACGAGCGACTCAAGGAGTTCGACTCCAAATACGCTGCTCCACCCGATCCTTCGCCTTCCAACTCAACGACACCGCCACCAACCGAGCCGGTCTGAACGACTGTCTGGCTCTGCTGCGCGAATACGGCGGACTGGACTGAAGACCTGATGAGGCGGCATCCAGCCAGGATCCCGCTGGAGGTGGGGACTCTCAGGCCGAGGGCTCATTCGGCAGACTCCGCCATTCCCCCACCACATAGGGCGGCACCGGCAGCTCCACGAACACCCCCGGCAGCTGCAGCCGCAGCGGTCGGTTCTTGTGCAGGTCGGCGATCAGCGGCGCCAGATCGAACTCAGCCGCAGCCGAGCGGCCATCGCCGGCAAGCCTGGGATTGGCCAGGGTGACATCAGCCAGATTCCAGCTGCGGCGTCCGCCGCGCACGATCAAACTGGTGGGGTGATCGAGCCGCACCCGGCCCGGATAGCCGACGATCCGCAGACGCAGGGGGCCACCCGGTGGGCCTTCGCGATAGGCCACCACCTGCCAGCTCTGGTAATCGAGATCCCTGAGGCTTTCGAGGCTGCGCACCACGCCGGTGCCGGTTTCATCCGGGTGGGCATGGATCAGGGCGAAGAACCGCCCAACCGCAGGCCCCAACCTTGCCGCCGGCGTGACGGACGCCACCGGTCCAACCGCAGCGGCCACCAGGCCTGGCTCAACCAACAGCAGAACCACACCCAGCAGCAGCGAGAGCAGGAGACGCTTCATCGCTGGGCCGCCCTGGGCTGGGAGGTCGTGGGGAAGGGGGCGTGGGGCTGGGCCTCCGCCCCGGGGATCGGTTGCCAGTCGGTGTGGGTGGCCCACAGGGCCCAGATCGCCATCGCTCGCAGGTAGTGACAGGCGCGGAAGGTATGCACCGCCGTGATCGCCTCAGGGGTGCGGAACTGCAGGCCGCCCCCATACACCTGCTCCACAACCGCGCCGCAGATCGCCAGTGCCGTGTCGCTCTCACCCATCAGCCGGTAATAGGCGGCCAGGCCGAAGTTGATGCCGGTCCACACCTCGAGCGGGTGGGTGCCGTTGGGATCCAGGGGCGTGCCATCCCGGCGCAGGCCATTGGCCACGCCCAGCCTTCCGCCCTGGAAGCCTTCGAAGCAGGCCTCCTTCACCGCCTGGAGCGCAGAATGGGCCCGCTCCTCAGCCACCACCGGCGGCAGGCCCAGCAGGCGGGCGTAGAAGTCGCCGCAGAGCTGGTCCGCCATCACCACCGGCGTACCGCTGTCGGCATCGATGTTGTAGTACTCGCCGTTCCAGAGCAGGGCATCGAAGTTGGAGCGGCTCTGCTCCAGCCAGCCGCCGAACTCACGCTGCTCGGCGCTGGTGTCGAGCCCGAGCTCCAGCTGCAGCCGT
>CAIZOZ010000274.1 GCA_903934745.1 uncultured cyanobacterium | reverse complement strand
TAGTACACCAGTACTTGCCAAGGCGGCTACGCCAGATGTGGTGTGCCGAGGGGCGAAAACCGTAAACGCCTCGCACCCCGACCTCGCACCCCGGCTCACCCCCGCGCCCAGGTGTTGGTTTTGAGGATGCGCCAGATGGCTGCGTTGACGATGCGGCAGCGCAGGCAGGTGGCGTTAGAGAGGCACAACAACGAGAATCGAGGGCTTCAGCCGTCTGCGAACAGCGCCAGCAGATCGCGGCTGCCGTGCAGCACGCGAACGATCAGCACCTCGGTGCCGCCGGGCTGAAAGAAGATCAGATAGCGCTGGTGCACGCAGCAGCGAATCTCTGGGCCGAGATCGGGGCGGGCGGGATAGCCCAGTGGTGTTGCGGCAATCCGCTCGCAGTGGTCGCGGATGTCGCGGATGAAGCGAAGGGCGATGGAGGGGTTGTCTGCCGCGATGGTGTCGCCGATCTCCTCAAGATCCAGCTCGGCCTGACGCGTGAAACAAACGGCCATCAGCGCTGGATCAGCTCGGATGCCTGATGGGTGTATTTGCGCTCGAGCCTTTGAAACACCTCATCCGCTGCACTACCTGGTCCGCTGTCGAGCCCTTGCTGCACCTCAGAGCGGAGGGCCTCTAAAGAAACCTTCCGGCGTTGCTCTTCCCGTTCGAGCAGCCGCAGGGCATCACGCACCACCTCGCTGGCAGTGGCGTAGCGCCCGCCGCTCACCTGGTCTTTGATGAACTGCTCGAAATGGACGCCCACTGCGTAGCTGGATGGCATGGCTGGAAGTGAAGGCTGTGCTCAGGTTATCAAGAATTGATAAAGCGAGCATTGTGCTGCTCTACCCAGTGGCGACCGGCCGCCCCTAATCGTTGGCGCAGCTCGGCATCAGCGGCCAAGCGCCGGAATGCCGCCAGCCACTGCTCGGGCTACTCAGCCAGCAGGCCGCATTCGAGGGGCACAGCCTCCACGTTGGCGCCCACACGGGAGGCCACCACAGGGATGGCGCAGGCCATGCACTGGATCAGCTTGTAGGCGCACTTGCCACGGGTCCAGGGGGTGTCGGGCAAAGGCATCACGCCCACAACTGCTTCGCAGCCTGCGGCTACAAACTGCTGGATCAAGGGCACTTCCTGCTCCAGGCTCCAGGGCTGCGCGATCACCTCCACGCCGGCGATGGCCGAGGCAGGGCCTGGAGACGCCAGCCGCACGCAGCTTGGCTCGCATGTCAGCCAAAGAACGGAGCAGAGAAAGATGTCTATAGCTTGGTAAGATCGCCATAGATCTTTCAAGTCCAGGCCTGACCGGGTCTGGCTCCGCGTGGACCCACTGCGTAATCCGTTCGCTCCGGGCGCGGGCTCGAGGCCACCTGAGCTGGCCGGCCGTTCGGCGCTGCTGGGGGCTGCAGAACTGGCCTTGCGGCGCGTGCGGCTCGGGCGGGCTGAAAAGAGTCAAATGCTGCTCGGGCTGCGGGGTGTGGGCAAAACCGTGCTGCTCAACCGCATTGCGGAGCTGGCGGAATCGATTGGCTATGAGCAGACCCAACTGGAGGCGCCGGAAGGACGCCCTCTGGCCACCTATCTGGTGCCTGCTCTCAAGAGCATGCTGCTGCGGCTCGATCGGGTGGAGCAGGCCAGGGCGTGGGCCAGCAAAGCAATGGCGGCCCTGCGGGGATTTGCTGGGGCCTTCAAGGTGAGTGTGGGGGAGGTGAAGCTGGGGCTGAGCGAACCGGTGCGCGCCGACAGCGGCAATCTGGAGGTTGATCTTCCAGAGCTGCTGGTGAGCATTGCCCGGGCGGCGCAGGCGGCTGGTACCAGTGTGGTGATCCTGATCGATGAGGTGCAGTACCTAACCGAAGACGAGCTGCGGGGGCTGATTGTGGCTCTGCATCGGATTGCCCAGAAGGGCCTGCCAATGATCCTGTTCGGGGCGGGCCTGCCCCAGCTGGCTGCTCTGGCAGGGGAGGCCAAGTCGTATGCCGAACGCCTGTTTGACTTCCCAGGCGTGGGAACCCTGGATCTGCAGGCGGCGGGACAGGCGATTGCAGATCCGATTCGCGACGAAGGCGCCGGCATCACGGCAGAGGCGTTGGCCGAGATTGTGCGGGTCACCGAGGGCTACCCCTATTTTCTGCAGGAGTGGGGCAAACACACTTGGAACCAGGCGAACGGGCCAGAGATCAACCTGAACGATGTGCTGGAAGCGAGCCGAACGGCTCTGGCAGCGCTGGACAGCAACTTTTTCCGAGTGCGATTTGATCGGCTCACCCCCCGCGAGCAGGCGTACCTGAATGCCATGGCTCAGCTGGGTGCTGGCCCCCATCGTTCGGGCGCCATTGCCGAGGCGATGGGGTTGAAGGTGGAACGTACAGGGCCATTGCGCAGTGGCCTGATTCGCAAGGGAATGGTGTGGAGCCCTGCGCACGGCATGACGGGCTTCACGGTGCCGCTGTTTGATGCCTTCATGGGGCGGGCCATGGCGGGGTGATCGCGGCGGGCCCCTCAACCACACGAACGCAATTTACCCAAAAAAGTGGGAAAATCGGATAAAATCCGATCATGGCTGCCAGATCAGACAAACTGGAGCATCCGCTGCGCCGCTTCGGGGGGGTGCCGCTGCCGCGCGAAGTGCTCGATGAGGTACTGGCGGGCTACAGGCGCCCCAACGACAAGGTGAGCGAGTGGAAGCGGCAAGGAGCCTTAGAGCCCTTGCGCCGTGGGCTTTACCTGGCGGGGCAGCCGTTGCGGCAGGGGCCGGCGTGCCTGCCGCTGCTGGCCAATCATCTCTATGGGCCATCCTGCGTGTCGCTGGACTTCGCGCTGGCCTGGCATGGCCTGATACCTGAGGGCGTGGCTGAGGTGACCTCGGTCACTCCTAGGCCCAGTCGCCTGTTAAAAAACGGGATCGGGCGGTTTAGCTATCACCACTTACCCCTGCCGTACTACGCGGTGGGGCAGGAGCTTGGCCAAAGCCGTGATGGGCTCTGCTTTCTGATCACCAGCCCGACCAAGGCGCTGTGTGATCGGCTGGTGCTCAGCCGGGCATTGCCATTGCTGTCGCGCAGCGCCATGCGCGAATGGCTGCTCGACGACCTGAGACTGGACCCCGACCTACTGGGCCAGCTGGATCTGAGCGCTCTGCATGCCTGCCTGGCCACCGGCTTTAAGCGCAGGCAACTGGGCACCTTGCTGGCGGTGCTCAAAACCCTGCAGCGAGAGCTGGTGCCATGAACTGCTTGCAATGAACCGCGTTGTGGAGCAGATGCTGGAGCGCATTCCCCAGGGCAGCGAGGCCCAGCGCAGCCAGGGGCTGCGGGAGGTGATGCAGGAGATTGCGCTGGCGGGGTTATATCGGCGGGAATTCTTTGCCAAGGCCGCCTTTTACGGCGGCACCTGCCTGCGGATCTTCCACCAGCTGCCGCGGTTTTCGGAGGATCTTGATTTCTCGCTGCTGCAACCGGATCCAGACTTCTCGCTGCAGCCCTACCTGCGGGGCCTAGAAGAGGAATTCGCCGCTCTCGGCATCGACGTAGCTGTG
>CAIZOZ010000273.1 GCA_903934745.1 uncultured cyanobacterium | reverse complement strand
GCCTTCGGCGGAACGGATCTGGATGGAGCCTCGAAAAGCCGTGAAGTTTCGTCCCCCCAGTGGTGAGGGATGGCTCATCACCAGCTCATAAGCTCCGCTGCCGCGCAGATTGAGATCCACATCGAAGCGCACGCCATAGGTGCCAATGTTATCGAGGGAGGAATCCAGCATGCGACTGGCCAGGGGATTGACCTGAATATCTTTGGTGCCGAAATTGTGTCGGTTGGTGCTGGTGAAGGGAATATGCAGGGCCCCCTGGCTACTGAGATCGTGACTGATGCTGGCTACAAAGGAATCACCAATGGCAACGCCTCCAACCCGCGAAAATATGGTTCGATTATTGATTTCACTGATCCGATCAAGATAGACACGACCCGGTGCCAGGCGACCCTGGTCCAGCACGGAAAGAATCTGGTAGTCATTCTGGGGGTTGTTGGCGGCTGCCACAACTGCGATCTGGAAGGGACCGTCGCTTTTGCCCTTGAGCAGAGCATTGGCAATGCCAAGGGCAGGGAGCTGGGTCTGGAACAGAACAATCCGTGATCGCGCCGGAATGGTGATCTCATCACTGAGGCGGGAATCGAGCTTGCCACGCAACATCTGAACCGCGGTGGCATCGCCAGGGCCAGTATTCCAGGGCCTTGGACCGAGAGGTTTGACCCCCATCAGATTGTTGGCCAGATAGGGGGCTTCAAAGCTGTTGCGTACGGCACCTCTGCTGAAGCGAATGTGCACGGGCACCACCCCTGGATTGATCAGAATCGCCGCCAGGGTGAGCTCAGCGCGGCGCTGGGAGGCCGAAATCGAGCCCCGTGCTGGTGGAAAGAACTTGTGGTGCAGATGCATGCCGAACTCACCATTGAAGGTGTAAACGGCATTGCGCAAAGCCGCGCCGGTCTCGGCGGTATAGGCCACACCAGGTGCGGTGTTGATCAAGATGCCAGGGCCCTCCACCTCCTCGGGTTGGTTGGAATGCAGCACTGGCACGCTGTTGAACTGACCGTTCAAGGGGCGGGCGCTCTGGCCAGCCATCAGGGCCACGTAGGCGTGGGCGCCGGAAACGCTGAGCACCAGGGGGCCACCGAGCAGCAGACCCACCAGGGGGCCGAGGCAGCCAGTGGGGCGGACCACACGCAAACAGAGAAAGGGCGACTGGACGGGGAAAGAACTGATCCGCTCCATCCTGCCGGAGGTGGTGGTACCGGCCGCGAGCGAGGTTGATCATGCCTGCTCCCCGCCACCCCTGGCGCTCCAGGGGGACGACTCGCCATCAGCCCACTGAGCTGGCTAGAACACAGATCCCTGCTCCCCATTGCGATGTTCCTCCCGATCGGCTGTTGCGGCGTCGATGACGGCGATAGCCAGCGCCGTCGCCATCAGCAGCGCAAGCTCCAGATGCTCACCTTCTGGCGTGATGGCGCTGAGCGGCAGCTGGCAGCCCTGAATGCGGCGATCAGCACCCTGGAACAGCAGATTCAACGGAACCCACCAGAGTCCCGGGCCTGAGCGCCTGCTGATCCAGCTGGCTGCGCAGCTGGGCCAGGCCCCGCCGCAGCAGCCGTTGGATCGTCATCGGACTGACCTGCATCTGCTGGGCCAGACGGCGGTAGCTCCAGCCCGCCAGCACCACCTGACGCACCACCTGGCGCTGCCGTGGTTCCAACTGGGCTAGCAGCGTATCGACGGCCGGAATCACCGGCGCGTCCGCTGTCCCGCTCTGCTCGGGGGCTTCGACCCACTCCAGCAGCTCGCCCTCCAACGGCATCGGCCGATTCAGCTGGCGCTGCTGGGCCAACAGTTGCCACTGCTGCTCACTGAGCCCGAGCCGTTGGCGCACCTCGGCCTCCCGTTGCACCGGCTCGAGGCCAGGAGCCGCTGCTTCCAGCTGCCGCTGAATGCGCTCCTGCATTTCGGCCTGGCGCCGGGGCAACCGCACGACCGGGGCGCAATCGCGTAGGTAATGAAGGATGGCACCACGGATGTGGGGGCGGGCGAAGGCCGAGAATGGTGTTTGGCGTTCCTGGCGATAGAGCTCGGCAGCCCGGATCAGCCCCAGCAGGCCCACCTGCTGGAGATCATCGCTGGATTCACGGCTGCAGCTGGCGTAGTGCAGGGCAATGGGACGCACCAGATTGCGATAGAGCTCAACGCGGTGATTGCGTTGGGCGACGCTGCTGGCCGAATCGGCTGAGGACTTGGACACGGTGGATGGAAGACTCGATGTAAGGCAGGTGCGACCAGAGCCGTCACCCGTCTTTCCAGAGAGCCCCTAGTCGTCGATGCAACGCAACCGTGGAACCACGGAATGATCGGCCGCCACCGCCTGGAGCAGGGCCCAGGGCCCATGGCTACCCAGCCAGGTGTGGTCGGCGCGGGCCGTGCTCAGCAGGTAGCCGGCAAAGCCGAGCCCGTTGACGCTGAAGCCGGCCTGGTGCTCCCGCACCCGCCGCACGGTGAGGAACCAGTGGTCGTTGAAAATCAGGTTGTAGGCGTGGCTGGGCGCTGGCTGCTGGCCCGGTTGGCCGAGGGCGAGATCAAGGCCATGGCGGTGATAGAGCTCGGCCAGCTCCTGGGCGCAGCAAGGATCCTGGCGGCGGCTGAGGCGGTAGGCCCAGGGCCAGGGTGGCGCCTCACCGGCCAGCTGGGCCTCAAGCCTGCTGGCGATCGGGCAGCTCACCTCCCCCTGATGCCGGGGCAGTAACTGCAGATGGCGATGCGGCTGGCTGGCTCCAGCCGTGCTGCTGCTGTTGAAGAACCACAGGCCACCCGTATCGGCGCTGACCCTGACCACCGCCTCCCAGTCCGCCTCGTCCAACCAGCCGCTCTGCGGCTGCCACTGCTGGGTGATCACCAGCAGATGGGCCTTCTGCACCGGAAACTTGTTCAGCAGCAGCACATGACCACTGGGCAACAGCGCCACCTGCAGCGGCCGATCCCAGGGCAGGAAAGGGTTCGGCCTGGGGCCGCCGGCCGCCAGGTGCCTGGGCGGAAGGGAGAGCAGCTGGCGCAGCACGAAGGGCTCGATCCCGGCCGGCTGCAGCAACTCGGTGTCGAGCGGCACCAGGGCGCCACTGGCCAGGGCCCGCTCGGA
The DNA here is from genome assembly GCA_903934745.1 of uncultured cyanobacterium. Lineage (GTDB taxonomy): Bacteria > Cyanobacteriota > Cyanobacteriia > PCC-6307 > Cyanobiaceae > Cyanobium. The sequence continues at coordinate 4,550 of CAIZOZ010000273.1, read as the reverse complement.
GACGGCCAGGGCCTCCTGCCAGAAGTGCTCAGCGCGCACCAGCCTGGAGGCGGGCCAGGGAAGCCCCCTGGTAGTAGTGGCCGAGGATCTGGTTGTAGCGGAGCCCCTGCAGCGCCAGGTCCTGGGCGCCGTTCTGGCTCATGCTGGCGCCGAGATGGCCATGGGCCTCATCCACGATCTGCTGGGTGGCGGCGTAGAGACTTTCGACGATTCCCCCCTGGTAGCTGAGGATCACGCCGGCTGTGCTGCCGGTGGCCTGGCGGGTGGGCCCGCTGACGCTGCTGAGGCCTTCGTAGTTCTGCCAGCGGGTGGTATCGCCCAGATGCCACTGGCCATCCGCGGGCCGGGCCATGTGGGCCATCGCGTAGGAGCGGGCGGCCACCGCCTGGGCCCGGAGTGCTTCCAGGTTCCAGCTACTCGGCATCTCGCCACCCACCACCGAACTGATGTAGCTCTCCAGCGAGAGGTGGTTCACCACCAAAACACCAGCGCGATTGCGCAGCAGACGGAAACGGCCGTCGTATCTGCGGCCATCGGCCCTCAGGTGCTCGCCGGGACCGGTCTGCAGCCACAGCTCCGGTTCCGTGGTCAGCAGGGAGGCCAGGGCGGGCGCTTGCTCGGCGCCACCGCTCTGCAGCACCCGGCCAGATCGATCGCTCAGGCTCCAGGATCCGCTGGCTCCAAGCCTGGGATTGGCCGCCAACTTCAACAGGGCCACGCGGATCTCCAGCGCCAAGGCCGGCCCGGCTGCCGGTTCCGCCAGCGTGCGCCCCGCAGCCCGGGGAGTGGCGGCGCGTTCGGCCCGGATCGAGCGGGCCGCCAGGGCCGCCTCCAGCTCGGCGCGGGCGGCCTGGGGGCCGCTGCGGGCCGGCGGGGTGGGTACCGCAATCAAGGCATCGAGCAGGTCACCCGGCGGGGTGACTGGCCGCAGCAGCGCCTGGGCCGCAAAGCCGGCACCGAGGGCAGCCACGGCCAGCGGGGCCGAAATCAGCAGCGGATGCTGTTGAACGCTCTGGATCAGCCGCCCGGCAGCAGTGAGCGCCAGCTGGCGCTGGCGTCGCAAAGCGGCAAGTCGCAGCTGGGCTCGCCAGCGGCCGCGCTGCCGTGGGGTGCCGTCAGCAAGGTGCCGTCCCACAGGAGGTGTCCAGATCCGAACAGGCGGATCATGCCTGATGAAGCGGCCCGGCTGACCACCCCCCCCGGACGGTCGGAGCATTGCCAGCCCACCACCCAGTTACGACCGAGCCGTTGCTGCCACCAGGGCGCCACCAGGGCATGGGCCGATCCGGTGACCGGATCTTCATCGATGCCCAGTCCCGGGGCAAAGAAACGCAGCTGGTAATCCAACGGCAGACCAGCCAGTTGCTGGGGCCGGCTGGCTGCGGCTGGCGTGGTGTCCGCGATCGGCTGCATCAGCACGAGCCCGGAACGCAGCTCCAGGGGCAAGACTGCAGCGAGGCTGGCCATGGTGGCGAGTTCAGCCTCTGCCGCCAGCAGGGCCACGCTGTAAGCGAGCGACGAGCTCCAGAAGGCTTCGGCCGCGCTGCCGAGGCGCTGCACCAGCAGAGCCTGCAGCGCCTCGGGGGCTGGCGCCGCCCGCAGCGTGCCACTGGGCAGCACGATGCTGCCGCGCCGGCGCGAGCTGGGATCCAGGCTCACCGTCAGCGCTCCGCTGCGGGTCCAAAGCTCCAGGGAGTCGCCGGGCTGCAGCAGCTCCCAGTGGCCAAGAGCCAGCAGGCTGGCCAGGGTGGCGTGGCCGCAGAGGGGCACTTCACAGCTCGGCGTGAACCAGCGCAACAGCCACTGGTTCTGCTGCTGCAGCAGAAAAGCCGTCTCCGACTGCTTCAGGCTGCCCGCCAGCCGCTGCATCCAGGCCGTGGAGGCCGGCTGGGTGAGCAGCACCACCGCCGCGCCATTGCCGCAGCCGGGGCCCTCGCTGAAGGCCTCGATCAACACGGCCCGGTTCAAGGCTCAACCTCGGCCCTGAGATCGCGCTGCATCAGGCTCTGGACGGCCTGGGGTGCGTCGATGGCGCCATCAAGCAGGCACACCACCTGCTCGCAGATCGGCAGCCGCCAGCCTTGACGAGCGGCGAGCCGCATCGCGGCCCGGGCCGTGCGCTGCCCTTCCACGGTGGCGCCGATGGCGGCGAGTGCCTGCGACTCACTGAGGCCTGCGGCCAGGGCCTGACCGAAGCGGTAGTTGCGGCTCAGGGGGCTGTTGGCCGTGGCCAGCAGATCACCGAGGCCGGCCAGGCCGTAGAGGGTCGAGGTCTGGCCGCCGAGGGCCGCCAGCACCGCACCGATTTCGGCCAGGCCCCGGGTGAGCAGCGACGCCTTGGCATTGTCACCAAGCCCGAGCCCGTCGCTGATGCCCGCCGCCACGGCCATCACATTCTTGAGCGCCCCGGCCGCTTCGGTGCCGATCGGATCGGCGTTGGTGTAGAGCCGCAGATGGGGCACCCGCAAGGCCAGCTGCAGCCGCAGGGCTAGGGCGGCATCGCTGGAGGACACCACACTGCAGGCCGGCAGGCCCCGATCCAACTCATCCGCCAGGTTCGGGCCGCTGAGCACCGCCAGCGGCGCCCCAGCCAGCTGCTGACCCCACAGCTGACTGGCGCTGCAGAGGCCGTCGAGATCCAGACCCTTGCTGCAACTCAGCAGCGGCAAAGGGGCGGGCCAGTGGGGCGCGAGGCTCCGGGCCAGGCCAGCGACGGCTGCCATCGACACGGCTGACACCACCAGGTCGCAGTCCGACAACAAGGCCACCGCATCGCCGCCATCACGCCGCGACCAGCTGCGCACGGCATGGCCATCGTCCTGCCACAGCCGCGCCAGCGTGCTGCCCCAGGCTCCCCGTCCCAGCACCGTGATCCGCAGGCCCATCTCCCCTGGAAGCTCGGCCATCATGCGACATCAAGCCAGTGCTGCCATGTCTGCCGAGCCCCCCTCCCCCTGGAGCGACTGGAGCGGCCACGCCCTGGTGGTCGGTGGCGGCGGCATCGGCGGGGCCCTGCTGCCGGAGCTGGCCGCCAGGGCGCCGGGGTTGCAGCTGTGGTGCAGCCAGCGGCGGCCTCTGGCCGAGGGTGTCGCTCCTGTCGCTGGTGCTGACGTCACAACAGCCGGGCAGGCCACTCCAGGCCCGACGGGCAGCATCCGGTCGCTGAGCCTGGATGTGAGCGATGACGACAGCCTGCGGCAGTTGCGCCAGCTGGCCCTGGAGCAGCTCAGCCCCCTACGGCTGGTGATCTACACCGCTGGCCTGTTGCAGGCGGGGGCCATGACCCCGGAGAAGCGGCTCTCCCAGGTGAATCGCCGCGATCTCGAGCGCAGTTTCAGCGTCAACGCCTGGGGACCGTTGCTGGTGGCCCAGGCTCTGGAGGCGGCCTTGCCCCGCGACCAACCGGCGCAGTTCGCCAGTCTCTCGGCCCGGGTCGGCAGCATCGGCGATAACCGGCTGGGCGGCTGGTATGCCTACCGCGCCGCCAAGGCGGCCCAGAACCAGCTGCTCACCACCCTGGCGATCGAATGGCGGCGGCGCCTGCCCCAGATGTGCGTCACCTTGCTGCACCCAGGCACCACGGCCACGGCCCTGTCCGCCCCCTTCCGCTCGGGGGTGGCGGCGCCGCAGCTGTTCAGCCCGGAGCGGGCCGCCCGCCAGCTGCTGGATGTGCTGGAGCGCCAGTCGCCGGCGGAGAGCGGTCGCTTCCTCGCCTGGGATGGCGCCGAGATTCCCTGGTGAGCCTCAGGCGGCGTGGCGGCGCAGCACCTCCAATGGAATCAGCTCCAGGCAGGTCCGCTCGCAGGACTCCAGATGCACCGGTGGCGCCATGCCGTCCTCATAGGCCTCCAGCCAGCGGGCGGCACAGATGCACCAGTGATCTCCGGCGGAGAGACCCGGAAAGCCGTAGGCCGGTGCCGGGCTGCTCAGGTCGTTGCCCTGGGCCCGGGTGTAGCTCAGGAAGGCCTCGTCGACCACACAGCAGACGGTGTGACGGCCGAGGTCGGCGGGATCGCTGCGACAGGTGCCATCACGGAACCAGCCGGTCATCGGTTCGCAGCCACAGACCACCAAGGGCTCACCGAGCACGTTCAAGGGCCCGGCATCACTGGAATCGACAGCCTCAAAGGGGGCCTGGACCATGGCCTGGGCGCAGTCGTCGGGGGGCTCAGTCTGCCGGAGGACTGGCACAAAGTGCGGCCAGGAGGTTGACGAATTCCGGGGGGTAGGCGTTAAAGGTCATTCAGAACCCAATCCCGATTTTCGGCACGACCCCCTTCATGAGCTGGGACTTCACCGAGGATGCGGCCTTCCTGGCCCTCTGCGACGCCTACAAGGAAAGCGGTGAGCCCTCCGCCATGGAGTTCCTCGCCCATGGCGAAGGGGCTTTCCACTTCCAGGAGCTTTCCCAGAACGCCGCTGGCGAGGGGGTCGACCTGAGCGACTCCGATGATCTGGAGGATTTCCAGCAGCAGGTGATCGACACCCTTGAAGAGCTCTGCGGCTGAAGGCCGTGATCAGGCCGGGCCAGGGAGTTCTGCTCGCGGGGG
>CAIZOZ010000272.1 GCA_903934745.1 uncultured cyanobacterium | reverse complement strand
TTCTGGCCCAGGATGGCTACCTGCCCCGCCAGCTGGCCTCGCTCGGCGATCGCCTGGTGTTCAGCAACGGCATCTTCGCCCTCAGCGGCTTCGCCGGCCTGCTGTTGATCCTGTTCCAGGGCAGCGTCAGCCGACTGATTCCCCTTTACGCCGTGGGGGTGTTCATCAGCTTCACCATGTCCCAGTCCGGCATGGTGGTGCACTGGTGGAAAGAGCAGGGTCGCGGCTGGCTGGGTAAGGCCCTGCTCAATGGCCTCGGCGCCCTGATCACGGCCGTGGTGGGCCTGGTGCTGCTGGTGAGCAAGTTCAGCCACGGCGCCTGGCTGGTGATGCTGGCGATTCCGCTGCTGGTGAGCCTGTTCCTGCGCATCCGCACCCACTACGACGCCGTCGCCCGGCGGCTGCGGATGGCCTCGGACAAGCTGCTGAACCTGCCGGAACCGCCGCCGGCCGGTGCCGGCAGCCCAACGGTGGTGTTGGTGGGGCAGTTGCACCGCGGCAGCTTCGAGGCGATCCGTTTCGCCCGCAGCATCGCCAGTGAGCTGGTGGCGGTGCATGTGGACCTCGGCGGCGGCCGCACCCAGAAGTTCATCGAGCAATGGCAACGCCAGCTGCCGGAGGTGAAGCTGGTGGTGCTCGATTCCCCCTACCGCTCGTTGGTGGATCCGGTGGTGGGGTTCGTCAAGCAGTTCGAGGGCGAGCATCGCCAGGATCGCAACCACTTCTGCGTGATCGTGCTGCCGGTGTTCGTGACCCGGCGCCGCTGGGAGAACCTGCTGCACAACCAATCCACGATCGTGCTGCGCAATGCCCTGCGCGCCCAGGGCACCCGCGTGGTGACCACAGTCGGCTTCTATCTCTGAAGGCGCCGCTGGCGCATCGAGTCCCAGAAGGACAGCAGCAGCAGCACGATGCCGATCATGCCCGTCATCCATTCGGGCAGATCGAATTGGTGCTCATGCAGGTAGATGCTGCCCAGCATCACCAAGCCCAGCGCCCCAATGGCGTAATGGGCGCCGTGTTCCAGGTAAACGAGGTGCTCCAAGGCCCGCTCGCGGGTGAGCATCAGCGTCAGCGAACGGATGAACAGGGCGCCGAGGCCGAGGCCCGTGAGGATCAGAGCCAGGTTCGAGGTGATCGCGAAGGCGCCGATCGTGCCATCAAGACTGAAGGAGGCATCGAGCAGCTCCAGGTACATCAGGCTGGCAAGCCCGCCACCGGCCGCCAGGCGGACGCCGGCCTGCTCCTCATCGCCGAAGGCTTCCGCCAGCGAGGTGCTCAGCAGCTGCAGCACCAGGCCGAGCACACCGGCGATCATCACGTCGCCACGCAGCCCCTGGGGTAGCACCACATCGAGCAGCAGCAGCAGGATCAGGGCGAGGGCAATCTCCAGGGCCTCGATGCGGCCGGCCTGGCTGAGCCGCCGTTCCAGGGGCTTGAACCAATGCAGGGTCTTGGCTTCATCAAAGAAGTAGCGCAGAAACACCAGCAGCAGAAACATGCCGCCGAAGGC
>CAIZOZ010000271.1 GCA_903934745.1 uncultured cyanobacterium | reverse complement strand
CTACGTCTGCGGTGAAGAAACGGCCCTGCTGCATTCAATCCAGGGCCAGCGCGGCATCCCCCGCACCCGGCCGCCGTTTCCGGCCCAGTCGGGGCTGTGGGGGGCGCCGACCTTGATCAACAACGTGGAGACCTTCGCGGCCGTGCCCGTGATCCTGCGGCAGGGGGGGGATTGGTATGCGGCCATCGGCAGTGGCAACAGCCGCGGCACCAAGGTGTTCAGCCTCTCGGGGGCGATTCGCCACACCGGCCTGGTGGAAGTGCCGATGGGCACCAGCCTGCGCACCGTGGTGGAGACGATGGGCGGTGGCGACCCCGATGGCGGCGCCGTCAAGGCGGTGCAGACCGGGGGCCCTTCGGGTGGCTGCATTCCCGCCGCTCTGCTGGACACCCCGGTGGATTTCGAGAGTCTGCTGGCCCTCGGTTCGATGATGGGTTCCGGCGGCATGGTGGTGATCGGTCAGGGCACGGCGATGCCCGAGGTGGCGCGCCATTTCATGGCCTTCAGCGTCAACGAAAGCTGCGGCAAATGTGTGCCCTGTCGGGCCGGCACCGTGCAGTTGCTGGCCCTGCTCGATCGCTGCTTGGAGCGGGGCGCCACGGCGGCGGATCTGGAGGCTCTCGAAGCGCTCTGCGCCATGGTGAAGGCCACCAGCCTCTGCGGGCTGGGGCAGGCGGCACCGAATCCGGTGCTCAGCACCCTGCGCCATTTCCGTCAGGAATACAGCGCGGCAGCGGGGGCGGGGCGATGAGCGTGATCACCCTGCAGGTGGATGGCCGCGATGTGGCGGTGCCGGCCGGATCGACACTGCTGCAGGCGATCCGGGCGGCGGGGCTCTCAGTGCCCACCCTCTGCCATCTCGATGGCCTCGATCCGGTGGGGGCCTGTCGGCTCTGTCTGGTGGAGGTGGAGGGCAGCCAGCGTCTGCTGGCGGCCTGTGCCAGTGAGGCCAGCGAAGGCCAGGTGATCCGCACTGATACGACCCAGCTGCAGGGGTATCGGCGCATGGCGGTGGAGCTGTTCTTCGCCGAAGGCAACCACGTGTGTGCCTTCTGTGTTGCCAATGGCCAATGCGAGCTGCAGGATGTGGCGGTGGCCGTAGGCATGGATCACTCCCGTTTCCCCTACCAGTACCCGCAGCGTTCGGTGGATGCCTCGCATCGACACTTCAGCCTGGATCACAATCGCTGCATCCTCTGCACCCGTTGCGTGCGGGTCTGCGATCAGATCGAAGGGGCCCATGTCTGGGATGTGGCCGAGCGCGGCAGCGACTGCCGCATCGTCGCTGGCCTCGACCAGCCCTGGGGTGAGGTGGAGGCCTGCACCTCCTGCGGCAAGTGTGTTGACGTCTGCCCCACCGGCGCCCTGTACGCCAACGAGGACACCACCGCCGAAAAGCATCCCCATCCCGAACGGGCCCACCAGCTGCGGCGGGCCCGGGAGCACCAGCAATGGCTGCGATGACGGAGGCTCCTCTGCCAGCCCAAGCTCTTCCCCAGGCTCAGTCCTCCGCCTTGATCGGTGGCCAGGGCCGCCCCAGATTGCGGCTGGCCACGGTCTGGCTGGCGGGCTGTTCCGGCTGTCATATGTCGTTTCTGGATCTCGATGAGTTTCTGTTTGAGCTCGCCGAGGCAGTGGAGATCGTCTACTCGCCGGTGGCGAGCGACACCAAGATCTATCCCGAGCAGGTGGATGTCTGCTTGGTGGAGGGGGCGGTGGCCAATGTCGACAATCTGGAGCTGGCCCTCACCTTGCGGCAGCGCACGGCGCTGGTGATCTCCTTCGGCGACTGTGCGATCAGTGCCAATGTGCCCGGCCTGCGCAATCTGTTCAGTGCCCCGGGCCGCGACAGTGCCCGCACCGTGCTCGAGCGCGGCTATCTGGAGCTGGCCGATGCCAGTGGCCAGCTGCCCCATGCCCCCGGCATCGTGCCGGAGCTGCTGCCCAGGGTGCTGCCCCTGCATGAGGTGATTGCTGTGGATCTCTACCTGCCGGGCTGTCCGCCTTCGGCCGAGCGCATCCGCGCCGCGATCGCGCCGCTGCTGCTGGGGCAGAGGCCCTGCATGGAAGGGCCCGAGATGCTGAGGTTCGGCTGATGGCTCGCACTGTCGTGATTGATCCGGTCACCCGGATTGAGGGTCACGCCAAGATCACGTTGCAGCTCGACGATGACGGCCATCTCGTCGACAGCCGTTTCCATGTGGTGGAGTATCGAGGCTTCGAAACCTTCTGCGAAGGGCGGCCGTTCACCGAGATGGCCGGCATCACCGCCCGCATCTGCGGCATCTGCCCGGTGAGCCATCTGCTGGCGGCGGCCAAGACCGGCGATAAGTTGCTGGCGGTGCAGATTCCGGCGGCGGCGCTGAAGTTGCGGCGCCTGCTCAACCTGGCCCAGATCACCCAGAGCCACGCCCTGTCGTTTTTCCATCTCAGCAGTCCCGATTTCCTGCTGGGCTGGGAGAGCGATCCGGCTCGCCGCAACCTCTTCGGGCTGATGGCGGCCGATCCGGAGCTGGCCCGCGCCGGTATCCGTCTGCGTCAGTTCGGTCAGCAGATTCTGGAGCTGCTTGGTGGCCGCAAGATTCATGCCGCCTGGGCGGTGCCCGGTGGGGTGCGCTCGCCGCTGAGTGCCGAGGCGCGGGACTGGATTCTGGCCCGTTTGCCTGAAGCGCAGGCGACGATCCGCCTGGCCCTGGAGCTGCACAAACGCCAGCTCGATGGACCCCTGCAACAGGAGCAGCGCCTGTTCGGCTCCTTCCCCAGCCTGTTCATGGGCCTGGTGACGCCGGAGGGGTTGTGGGAGCACCTCGATGGCCAGCTGCGCTTTCGCGCCAGTGACGGCACGATCGTGGCCGATGGCCTGCGGGAGGACGACTACGCCAGCTTTCTGGCGGAGGCGGTGGAGCCCTGGAGTTACCTGAAGTTCCCCTACTACCGGCCGCTTGGCTATCCCGACGGCATGTACCGGGTGGGTCCGCTGGCACGGCTCAATGTCTGCGACCGCATCGGCACCCCCTGGGCCGACAGGGAACTGGCGGAATTCCGCCAGCGCAGCGGCCAGGTGGCGATTTCGAGTTTTGCCTATCACCATGCGCGGTTGGTGGAGATCGTCGCCTGTCTGGAGGCGATCGCCACCCTGGTCGAGGATCCGGAGCTGATGCATGGCCGCGTGCGCTGCCGCGCCAGCCTCAACCACCATGAGGCGGTGGGGGTGAGTGAAGCGCCGCGGGGCACCCTGTTCCACCACTACCGCGTCGACGACGACGGCCTGCTGACCAAGGTGAACCTGATCATCGCCACCGGTCAGAACAACCTGGCGATGAATCGCACCGTGCATCAGATCGCCCGGGCCTACATCCCCGATCCGGTGCCGGCGGGGGTGGAGATTCCTGAGGCCCTGCTCAACCGGCTGGAGGCGGGCATCCGCTGCTTCGACCCCTGCCTCTCCTGCAGCACCCATGCCGCCGGTCAGATGCCGCTGGCGATCCGCCTGGTGGCGGCGGATGGCCGGGTGCTGGCGGAGCGTTGTCGCGGATGAGGGGCCGCCCGCCTGGGGCTATTTCCGCGCTGCCGCGAGTGGCCCCGAGAGCCATCTGGGACACCCCACGGCTGACGTCATCCCTGGGGGCCCAGGCTTCGACGGCCTGTGCAGTGGTGCTGCAGGCTGCGATGCCGCAGAAGCTGATGGCGGGACCGTCCCGCTCGCTGGTGATCGGCATCGGCAATCCGCTGCGCAGTGATGACGGTG
>CAIZOZ010000270.1 GCA_903934745.1 uncultured cyanobacterium | reverse complement strand
GGTGATCGCGAACGGGATTCCAGCAACAGCCGTGATTCCCGCAGCAGCCGTGACGCCAACGCTGAGCCTGGCCCCGTTCGCCAGTCCGCCGAGGCAGCGCGCCGGCAGCGGTCCGATCCGGCCGACTGGTCTGGCCCGCGCCAGCAGGACCAGCATGATGACCCCTGGTCCGACGGCTGATCTCCGTGAGCCCTCGTCCCCGTTCTGATTCCTCGGCTCTGGCGGATGCCGATCACTGGCAGGTGCTCGGCGTTGAACCTGGTGCCGAAGCGGAGGAGCTCAAGCGGGCCTTCCGCCAGCAGGCTCGCCGCTGGCATCCGGATCTCAATGACAACGATCCGAGCGCCGAGGAGCGCTTCAAACGGCTCAATGAGGCCTACGCGGTGCTCTCGGATCCGAGTCGCCGCCGGGCCTGGGAACGCGGCGCGGACGCTGATGGGTCCGCCGGTGATCCCGGCGATCGCGATCCCTACAGCACCGGCTTCCCTGACTTCGAGGACTATCTGGCCGCTCTCTTCGGCGGCCGGCCGCGGGCAGAGCCAGAAGACAACGGCGAGGCGGGCCGTGGCTCGGTAGGCAGAAGCGCGGCGGGGAGTGGCGCGTCTCCTCAGAACGAAGCCGACGACGACAGCGGTGGAGCCGCCCACCCCCTGGATCAGCAGCAGCCCGACGACCCGGCGCCGGGGCGTGTCGCGACCGCGGCACCTTCACCACCACCAGTGCCGGCCAGCAGCGAGGTGGAAACCCTGGTGGAGCTCTCGCCGGAGCAGGCCCTCAGGGGCGAACGGCTGGAACTGGCCCTACTGGATGGCACCGTGGTGGAGGTGTGGACCCCAGCGCTGGCCGGCGATGGCTGGCGGCTATGTCTGCATGGCCTCGCCCCCGGTGGCGGCGACCATTTCCTGCAGCTGCGGGTGCGCACCGCCGAAGGGTTGCGCATTGATGGGCTGCGGGTGCTGTACAAGCTGGAGCTCTCGCCGGCGGAGGCGGCCCTGGGGGCCCAGGTGGTGGTGCCCACCCTGGAGGGGCCGGTGCGGCTACGGGTGCCGGCGGGTTCCTCCAGTGGACGCTTGCTGCGTCTACGGGGCCGGGGGCAGAGCCTGGCGGAGCAGCGTGGCGATCAGCTGGTGGAAATCCGGATCGTGATTGACGACGGCCTGGGTGACGATGAACTGGCGCTCTATGGACGTCTGCGGCAGTTGGAGGGGGAGCGGCACCAGCAGGCCGCCGGCGGATGAGACACTGGCCCCATTGCAGCAGCGCTGATCGTGCCCCCGAGAGAGTCCGCCTTCGGGCCGGTGCATGTGCTCCTCTTTGATGCCGGCAGTGACCAGGAGGGCATCCACTCCCTGGAGCTGAACGGCCGCACTGTGGTGTTGATGTTTGAGGATCCTGATGATGCCGAGCGCTACGCGGGTTTGCTGGAGGCGCAGGACTTCCCGGTGCCCAGCGTTGAGCTGATCGATCGCGAGGAGTTGGAGCAGTTCTGTCGTGATGCCGGCTCTGAGGGGCGGTTCGTGCCGGCGGGCTTCCTGCCCACCAGCGATGAGGAGCGGCTGTTGATTGCGCCGCCGGAGCGCAACATGGACGTGAGCACCTGGAAGGAGCAGCTCGAGGCCGACGAGCCGTCGGCTGGCGCCAGTGGCGCTGGTAGTGGCGATCCTGAGCTGGAAGCCTTCCGCCGCCGGCTGGAGGGCCTGCTGTGAACGCCGGCGTTGAGCGGCGCGGCGGCCCAGTTGAGGCTGGATCAGGCCAGGCTGAGCCTGTTCAGGCTGAATTTGGCCAGGCTGAATTAGGCCAAGCGGAATCGGGCTACGCGGAACTGGGCCAGGCTCTACTCGACCAAGCCTGCTCGCCGGTGACCGGTACGCCGGTACCTGATGCGGTTCAGAGCGGCGTCTTGGCGGAGCCCCTCGCCAGCCTCACCGGTGCCCAGTTATGGAGCCGGGGCCATCTGCTCACTGAGCAGGCCAATGCCCTGAGTGAAAACCTCGACCAGCTGGAGACGGCAGCTCTGGTGGCGCTGTTCTGCGAGAACGATCGCCGTCCTCAGGAGGCGGTGGCTGCTGCTGCTGTTCCACTGGCGGCGGCGGTGGATGCCATTGCCGCTCGCCTGCAGCGGGGCGGGCGTCTCTTTTATCTGGGGGCCGGCACGTCGGGGCGGCTGGGGGTGCTGGATGCGGCCGAATGCCCGCCCACCTTCTGCTCGCCGCCGGAGTTGGTGCAGGGGGTGCTGGCCGGTGGCGCCGCCGCCCTGCTGCGCAGCTCCGAAGGCCTGGAAGATTTATTCGAGGCCGGTGTGGCTGATCTCGAGCAACGGGGCTTCGGCCCCGGCGACTGCCTGGTGGGGATCGCCGCCGGCGGCACCACCCCCTATGTGCTCGGTGCCCTCAGCCAGGCCAAGGCGATCGGGGCGCTGGCGATCGCGATCGCCTGTGTACCCGCCGAGCAGGTGCCGATGCCTTGCGATATCGACATCCGCTTGCTCACCGGGCCTGAACTGCTCACCGGCTCCACCCGGCTCAAGGCTGGCACCGCCACCAAGATGGCGCTCAACATCCTGTCCACCGGCGTGATGGTGCGGCTGGGCAAGGTGTATGGCAACCGCATGGTGGATGTGGCCGTCACCAACGCCAAGCTGGAGGATCGGGCGCTGCGCATCCTGGCTGATCTGGCCGGACTGAGCCGGCAGCGGGGCACGGAGCTGTTACGGCAGGCCGAGGGCTCGGTGCGGCTGGCCCTGGTGATGGCCGCCGCCGGCCTTGATCTGGCCGCTGCCCGGGCGGCGATGACCGAGCACGGCCCCAGCCTGCGGACGGTGCTGACCACCCTGGGGGCTCAGCTGCCGCCGCTGCCGTCTGCGTCAACAGGCCCCGTAGGGGCCAGCCCCGTGGGGGCCAGCCCCGTAGGGGCCTCGTAGGGGCCCCAGTAGGGGGCTGTGAATAGATCGGTGCGCTGGCGGGTGGCGGCGGGTACGGCCTCCATTGGCGTCATCAGGGCATGGCGCAGGGCGTGGTGGGCGTTGCTGGGGGGACGCAGGGCGGCCACTCGTTCGGCCGCCAGGCGCACGATTTGCTGGGCCAGGCTGGCATTGGTTCGGAGGTTCTCGAGCACCAGCTCGACGGTGACCGAGGCGTGCTCCTGGTGCCAGCAGTCGTAGTCGGTGACCATGGCGAGGGTGGCGTAGGCCATCTCCGCTTCGCGGGCCAGCCGGGCTTCGGTGTGATTGGTCATGCCGATCACATCACAGCCCCAGGAGCGGTAAAGCTCGGATTCGGCGCGGGTGGAGAAGGCGGGGCCCTCCATGCACAAATAGGTGCCGCCGCGATGCAGGCGACGACCTTCGGGCATCAGGCTGTCGCCGACATCGGCGAGGATGCGGCTCAGCACCGAGCAATAGGGGTCGGCCACGGTGACGTGGGCGACGGCGCCGTCGCCAAAAAAGCTCAGCGGCCGCTGATGGGTGCGATCGATGAATTGATCGGGCACCAGCATGTCGAGCGGGTGCACCTCCTCCTGCAGGGAGCCGACGGCGGACACCGACAGAATCCAGCGCACGCCGAGCGAGCGCAGCGCCCAGAGATTGGCCCGGTAGGGCACCTCGGTGGGGGTGTAGGTGTGCTGGCGGCCATGGCGGGCCAGGAACACCACCTCGAGATCACCGATGCGGCCGAGCCGCAGGCTGTCGGAGGGTTGGCCGTAGGGGGTGTCGAGCCTGAGTTCGCGCAGATCTTCAAGGCCTTCCATGGCATAGAGACCACTGCCGCCGAGCACGCCGAGCCGGGCCTGGGGCAGATCCAATTGGCTGCCGGCGGTACCGCGGGGTGCGCTCATGGCAAGGAGGGTGGAGGTGTGGAATCGTTTTACTGCAGAGTGGGAAGTGGGCGCTGCGTTGCAGGGGGCGCAGTTGGCGCTGCGTTGCAAGGGGCGAAGTGGACGCTGCGTTGCAGCGGTGGGAATCCCGGCCGGGCCCGGAGTTCGGCCTTCCGCCGGGGGGCGCCGCGTCTGGCCTGGCAGGATTGACGGCCCCCCAAGCGAACAACCGTGACCAAGGCCCTGATGGACACCGATGCCGGCAGCATCACGATTGACTTGTTTGAAGCCGATGCCCCCGGCACCGTGGCCAACTTCGTGAAGCTGGCCAACGAGGGCTTTTATGACGGCCTGGCCTTCCACCGGGTGATTGATGGCTTCATGGCCCAGGGCGGCTGCCCTAACTCACGGGAAGGCGCCCGTGGCCAGGCCGGCACCGGCGGCCCGGGCTACATGATTCCGTGTGAGATCAACAAGAACAAGCACCAGGCCGGCAGCCTGTCGATGGCCCATGCGGGCAAGAACACCGGCGGCAGCCAGTTCTTCCTCTGCCATGGCGCCACGCCCCACCTCGATGGCGTGCACACCGTGTTCGGCCATACCGGTGACCTGGATGTGGTGCTGAAACTGCACAACGGCAGCCGCATCAACAAGGTGACGATCGCGGCCTGATCCAGCAGCTACGACTCGAGCACTTTGGCTGACGGGCTCCTCATTCCGGGGAGCCCTTTTTTTGGGTGGCCTCGGCGTTGTCGAGGAACTCGCAGAGCAGGGAGGTGATCAGATCGGTGAGGGTCTGATCGGTTTGGAGGGCATAGCGCTTGGCGCGCAGGTGCAGCTGGCTGGAGAGAAGAACGGAGAGTTTCTTGACGTTTGAACTCGACTTTTCTGGCAATTTATATTTTTCCTTGTCGTTCACCTGGCTGAGCGGCATTAGCTTTGATCTCGTACGTCAAGTGACGCAAATCGAAACTAGGCTAGCAACGTTTTGGGCTCAACCGCGCACTGGATGGTATTGGTGGATACCAAATGCCGCCATGGTTCTGTTGATTGCTTCCCTCTCTTCAGGGGGTGCGGCGGATAGGCGAACGAGGTTGGCCGAAAAGCGAAGACATGGTCAAGTGTCGCAACGGTTGAAGGGAAAAAGGTGGCAGCTTTTGAGCCTTTTGAGGGTTGTTGCCATGTCGTCCTCGGGCCCGAAATCGGTTGGTGATGCCGGCGCCCCCGTGGCCGGCGCGCTCGATTTCAGCAGCTCTGCTCCGGAGTCCGTGGCCCGGCTCAGTGTCAGCCTGCCGCGCCATCTCTACCGCCAGGTGAGGTTGCACGCCCTCGATCAAGACACCACGCTCTCGGCGCTGCTGGCTCGTTTGATTCGCAAGGAACTGGGTTGAGGCCGTTG
>CAIZOZ010000269.1 GCA_903934745.1 uncultured cyanobacterium | reverse complement strand
TGCTCCGGCGGCACCGGACAGGGAATGGCGGCCTGCACCTGGCTGGGATCGCCGCCAGCCGCCTCAGCGTTCACGCGGGCTGGGAGGGAGAGGTGGTCACGTTGGCCGCGGTGGGCTGGAGCGGGCTGATGTAACGCTCCTGCTCACCGTGTCCCCAGAAGGATTCCAGGTCGTAGTAACTGCGTTCCTGCGGGGTGAGCACATGCATGATCAGTTCGCCGTAGTCGAGCAGCACCCAGCGCCCCTCTCGCTGGCCTTCTCGTCGCAGTGGCAAGCGGCCGACCTCGAGCTCGAGGCTGTCCTCCACGGAGCGGGCGATGGCCCGCACCTGGACATCGGTGAGGCCACTGCAGATCACGAACCAATCGGCCAGGGACGAGATCTCATCCACGCGGATCAGGCGGATATCCACCGCCTTGCGATCGTCGCAGGCTTCAGCGGCCAGCAGTGCCAGCGCCCGACTGTCCCCTGCCGTGCTGCTGGGCAGACCAGCTGCCGCAGCAGCGGCGATGGCGGTAGCGGCCATCTCAGATTCAGCTGCTGCGGATTCAGCCCCGGCGGATTCAGACATCGAAGCATCGGACTCAGCCATAGACGTTCTCACTGCTGACGGATTGACGAGAGCCCTGTTGCTGGGCCATTTCGGCCCGGGCTTTGCCGGCACTCTTGCGCAGAGCCTCGAGCCGATCTTCGTAGAAGGCACGGCGGCGCTTTTTGCGGGTTTGTTCCACCAGCTCCTTGAGCGCACCACCCAGGCTCTTGTAGGCATTGGGCAGGCTGTAGCCGAAACGGCAGGCCAGATCAATCGCCCGCTCATCGGCCAGCACCGCATCCTGCAGGCGCTTCTCGGAATTGTTCTTCAGATAGAGCCGGTAGCCGGCAAAGCCGGAGAGGCCCATCGCCATCAGCAACAGCAGACCGTCCTGAACCCAGAGTTCGCCGATGGCGCCGCCCAGGCCGATCGCCAGAGCCGCCATTTCCCAGCCGTCGCGGGGCACGGCATCGTTCTGAACCCGGCCCACCTCATGCCAGAACAGCAGGTTGCGGTGATCCAAGGCCAGGGCGTCCCATTTCTCCAGATCCACCTGGATTTCGATCTCGTCCCGACCGATCTCCTCGAGGGTGATCAGGGGGGGATCGACGGAGGCCGAGGCTTCCACGAACACCCAGCTCTGCATTTCCGGGGGAAGCAGCCCCTTCAGACGCTGGAGTTCGCTCATCGCTGCTGACGTCCGGGTGTGCGGTGAAACCGGGAATTTCAACAGATTAGCGATCACAGCGGTGGCTGGTTGGGGCTCGGCTCAGGACGATGACCGCCCACCGTGAGAGGCTGGGCCTGTTTGGCCAGTGAAACTTCATGCCCCGCCGCACGGATCTCAGGCGCATCCTGCTGCTGGGTTCAGGGCCGATCGTCATCGGCCAGGCCTGTGAGTTCGATTACTCCGGCACCCAGGCCTGCAAGGCCCTGAGGGCCGATGGCTACGAGGTGGTGTTGGTGAACTCCAACCCGGCCTCGATCATGACCGACCCGGACCTGGCTGATCGCACCTACATCGAGCCGCTCACGCCCGAGGTGGTGGCTCGGGTGATCGAAATCGAACGGCCCGACGCCCTGCTGCCCACCATGGGCGGCCAGACGGCGCTCAACCTGGCGGTGGCCCTGGCTGAGAACGGCACGCTCGAGCGCTTCGGTGTCGAGTTGATCGGTGCCAGTCTTGAGGCGATCCGCAAGGCGGAAGACCGGCTCCTGTTCAAGGAGGCGATGGCCCGCATCGGCGTCAGTGTCTGCCCGTCCGGCATCGCCAACACGCTCGAGGAGGCCGAGGTGGTCGGCGAAACGATCGCCAGCTACCCACGCATCATTCGGCCGGCCTACACCCTGGGGGGTTCGGGTGGCGGCATCGCCTACAACCCCGAGGAGTTCCGGGCCTTCTGCAAGAGCGGCCTCGAAGCCAGTCCCGTCTCCCAGATCCTGATCGAGCAGTCGTTGCTGGGCTGGAAGGAGTTCGAGCTGGAGGTGATGCGCGACACCGCCGACAACGTGGTGATTGTCTGCAGCATCGAAAATCTTGATCCGATGGGGGTGCACACCGGCGATTCGATCACCGTCGCCCCAGCCCAGACCCTCACCGACCGCGAATACCAGCGATTGCGCGATCAATCGATCGCCATCATCCGCGAGATCGGTGTCGACACCGGCGGCAGCAACATCCAATTCGCGATCAACCCCGCCAACGGCGATGTGGTGGTGATCGAGATGAATCCGCGCGTCTCGCGCTCCTCGGCCCTGGCCTCGAAGGCCACCGGCTTCCCGATCGCCAAGATCGCCGCTCGCCTGGCGGTGGGCTACACCCTCGACGAGATCGTCAACGACATCACCGGGGCGACGCCGGCCTGCTTTGAGCCGACGATCGACTACGTGGTCACCAAGGTGCCGCGCTTCGCCTTCGAGAAGTTTCGCGGCAGCCCGGCCGTACTCACCACCTCCATGAAGTCGGTGGGGGAGGCGATGGCGATCGGCCGCTGCTTTGAGGAATCCTTTCAGAAGGCCCTGCGTTCACTGGAAACGGGCCATGCCGGCTGGGGCTGTGATCGCGACGACGTGCTGCCCGAACCGGGTGATCTGGATCGCCAGCTGCGCACGCCCTCTCCGGATCGCATCTTTGCGGTGCGGACCGCGATGGTGGCAGGCCGCAGTGATGCCGAGATTCATCAGCTCAGTGCCATCGATCCCTGGTTCCTGGCCAAGCTGCGCGGGCTGGTTGAAGCCCAGAAGCGCCTGTTGACGGGGCGCAGCCTCGAGCAGCTGGCGGCACCGGCGCTGCTGGAACTCAAGCAGCTCGGCTTCTCCGATCGCCAGATCGCCTGGGCCACCGGCAGCCATGAGCTCGAAGTGCGCCGCCATCGCCAGGGGCTCGGTGTCAACGTCGTCTACAAGACCGTGGACACCTGCGCCGCCGAGTTCGCCTCCACCACGCCCTATCACTACGGCACCTATGAGCGGCCGCTGGAGCGATTGCTCGACGACGGCTCGCTGCAGTCGCTGCCGCCTGAAGATGAGGTGCGCCCGGAGCAGCGCCGCAAGGTGATGATTCTCGGCGGCGGTCCGAACCGGATCGGCCAGGGCATCGAGTTTGATTACTGCTGCTGCCACGCCTCCTTCGCCCTGCGCCAGGAGGGTTTCGCCACCGTCATGGTGAACAGCAATCCCGAAACGGTGTCCACCGATTACGACACCAGCGACCGGCTCTATTTCGAGCCGCTCACCTTTGAAGACGTGCTCAATGTGATCGAGGCCGAGCACCCCGAGGGGGTGATCGTGCAATTCGGCGGACAGACCCCGTTGAAGCTGGCGATTCCCCTTCTGCACTGGCTGGCCACACCCCAGGGCCAGGCCAGCGGCAGTCGCATCTGGGGCACCTCGCCGGAATCGATCGATCGGGCTGAAGATCGCGAGCAGTTCGAGGCGATCCTGCGGCAGCTGGAGATCCGCCAGCCCCGCAATGGTCTGGCCCGCAGCGATCAGGAGGCCCGAGCCGTGGCGGCCCGCGTCGGCTATCCGGTGGTGGTGCGGCCCAGCTATGTGCTCGGCGGCCGCGCCATGGAGGTGGTGTACGACCAGGAGGAGCTGAATCGCTACATGGTGGAGGCGGTGCAGGTGGAGCCCGACCATCCGGTGCTGATTGATGAATACCTCGAAAATGCGATCGAGGTGGATGTCGATGCCCTCTGCGACCGTGAAGGCCGGGTGGTGATCGGCGGGTTGATGGAACACATCGAGCCGGCTGGTATCCATTCGGGCGATTCGGCCTGCGCCCTGCCGGCCGTCTCGCTCAGCCCAGCGGCCCTGGCGACGATCCGCCAGTGGAGCGAAGCCCTGGCCCTGGCCCTGGAGGTGCGCGGCCTGATCAACCTGCAGTTCGCGGTGCAGGTGGATCCGGAGCTGGGCGAGCGGGTGTTCATCATCGAAGCCAATCCGCGGGCCTCCCGCACGGTGCCGTTCGTGGCCAAAGCCACCGGCGTGCCCTTGGCCAAGATCGCCAGCCAGTTGATGGCCGGCCGCACCCTGGCGGAGCTGGGTCTCACCAGCGAGCCACTGCCCCCTCGCCAGACGGTCAAGGAGGCGGTGCTGCCGTTCAAGCGCTTTCCCGGTGCCGACACCCTGCTGGGTCCGGAGATGCGCTCCACCGGCGAAGTGATGGGCATCGCCGCCGGTTTCGGCATGGCCTATGCCAAGGCCGAGTTGGCCGCTGGCGAACCGTTGCCCACCGGCGGCACGGTGTTCCTCTCCACCCACGACCGCGACAAGGCGGCGCTGATTCCGGTGGCGCGGCGACTGGCAGAAGAGGGTTTCGCCCTGATGGCCACCAGTGGCACCGCCCAGGCCCTGACGGCGGCGGGCCTGACGGTGGAGCCGGTGCTCAAGGTCCATGAGGGCCGGCCCAACATCGAAGACGCGATCCGCACCGGTCTGATCCAGTTGATCATCAACACCCCGATTGGCCGGCAGGCGGTGCACGACGACCGCTACCTGCGGCGGGCCGCGCTCGATTACGCCGTGCCGACGGTCACCACCCTGGCGGCAGCCCGGGCCGCCGTCGAGGCGATCGCGGCCCTGCAGCAGCAGGGACAGATGGAAGTTGCGGCGCTGCAGGACATTCACCGGCCTTGGTGAATCGCTGCGTGAGCAGGGAGGGCGGCGTTGGGGGGAGTGCTGGCTTTCAGCCCTCGGGTCGCCGGCCCTCGGGTCGTTGGCCCTCGGGTCGTTGGCCCTTGGGTCGTCGGCGCGGGCTGGGGATTTGGTTGTGGAGCGAGGTTCAGTCGCTGGTGGTTAGGGTGATTTCCCTGCCACCTGCTGCCGCGTGACCACCGCTTTCACTGCCGAATCCAGCCCGGCCCCCTCCAGTTCGACCGCCACTGGCGCCGTCCCTGTGCCTGGCAGCGATCTGCGCGACAGCTTCCGGGCCGCCTACGAGAACCGATACACCTGGGAGCCTGGCTTCGGCGGCTACGGCGGCCGTTGCATCTGGCTGCAGGGCGATCGGCGCGTGGAGGGCCGCTTCCAGGTCGGGGCCGATCTGAAGGCGGTGGTGGAAGGCATCGACGATGCCGAGGTGCAGAAGGCGCTGGCTTCGCAGTTGTGGGAAGTGGCGATCCATCGCGTGCGCCGCCCGTTTGAGCAGACCCACGGCGCTAACACGTTCGCGGCCGGTGACACCGATGCGGTGGGCACCGAAGTGATCGTTGGCGGCAAGGGCGAAGGCGATCGCTACCGCATCAAGGACGACGTGGTGACGATGGTGCATCGCCACATCCACGGCACCGTGGTGACGATCTTCACCACGGCGGTCACCGAAACCGGTGCCGGTTATCTCAGCCATACGTACACCAGCCAGTACAGCGATCCAGCCAGCGGCGAGCGCCGCGGTGGCAGCAGCGCCTTCACCGACACCTTCGTCGCGCTGCCGAACGGTGGGCCCTGGGTGCTGGCGGAGCGGGTGGTGATCAGCGAGGCCGCCACGGGCAGCACCACCCAGACCTTCCGGTTTGAGGATCTGGCGCCGCTCAGCTGAGGGCCAAGCGGGGGTCTGCTTCAGCCCCAGGGGTGGCGGCTGAGGCGGTGCGATTGGGCCATGACAGGGCACAATGCCCCGATGCTTTCTTTCTGGTTGGGTGCCTACGACCAGGGACTGGCCTATGCCGGTCTGGCCCTGGGCACCTATCTGACGCTGCGCGTCCTCAACTTCGCCGACCTAACGGTCGACGGCTCCTTCGCCCTCGGTGGCGGCACGGCTGCCGTGCTGCTCACCCAGGGGGTGCCGATTCCGCTGGCGCTGCTGACGGCCGCGCTGTTCGGCGCCGGCGCCGGCGCCGTGACCGCCCTGATTCACACCCGGCTGGGCGTGAATGATCTGTTTGCCGGCATCCTCACCACCACCGGCCTCTACACGATCACGCTGAGGTTGATGGGCCGCTCCAACATTCCCATCATCGACCTCAAACCGGTGGTG
>CAIZOZ010000268.1 GCA_903934745.1 uncultured cyanobacterium | reverse complement strand
GTCTGGTTCAGGGCGGCGGCGCCGGCCATGCCGAGCATCAGCACGATTTCCTGGGTGGCGTAGGCCACCGAGGAGAGGGCGTCCGAGCTCAGGATCGCCAGGGCCTCGGCGTTGCTGTAGCGCTCTTCGTGGTGGGCGCTGCTGGGCAGCGGCTGCCCGATCACCGTGCGGCGAAAACTCTCGAGGCCGTTGAGCGGCGGCATGCGGGAGGGGGAGCGCTCGACAGCATGAACGCTAGGCCGCCAGCTCACGTTCGCTAGCGTCGTTCCCCCGGGGGGTCAGGGCTGGGGCTGGCTGCCAGCACGCCCCGGTCTGAGCTGTTCGGATGGATGGGTGCAATTCATGCTCGCTCCTTCGCTGCTCAGCACGCTGCTGATCCTGTTGATCGGGCTGTTGCTGGCCCGATTGAGTGCCGGTGGTCTGGCCCGCTGGGCCGTGCCGGCGATCGTGCTGGAGCTGGTGATCGGCTTCGTGCTCGGCAACACGCTGCTGCCGTTTGCGGCCGTTGCGCCCCTCAGTGGCCTGACCGAACTGGGGGTGCTGACGCTGTTCTTCCAGGTGGGCCTTGAGGTGCGAGGCGATCTGCTGCTGTCTCAGCGGGGGCCGTTGAGCCGCCTGGTGGCGATCAGTTTTCTGGCTCCCTTCCTGGCCTTCTGGCCACTCCGGTCCTGGTTCGGCCTCTCCACTCCCACCACCCTGCTGTGTCTGGCGGTGCTCTGCGCCACCGGCACCGGCGTCACCCTGCGGGTGCTGGCCCAGCGGCAGGCGCTGCAGACCCCATCGGGACGGCTCCTGGTGGCGGTGTCGGTGCTGGACGATCTGCCCGCCATCGCCCTGCTGGCCATGGCCACCACCATGGCGGGCGGCTCGATCGGCGCTGCCGGGCTGGGCCTGTTCGGCCCGGTGCTGGGGGTCGCGCTGGCAGGCCTGAGCCTGCCTCTGGTCGATCGCTGGGGGCGCCAGCCGCGCCGGCCACCCAGCAGTCCCCTGGCGATCCTGTTGCTGTTGATCGCGGCGGCCTGGGTGGGGGAGGTGCTGGGGCTGACCAGCCTGCTGGGTGCTCTCTGGGGTGGGGTGCTGCTGGCGCGCCTCTCGCCTTTGCCCGAGGACGTGCGGCCGGTGCTGACCGTGCTGGCCGATGTGTTCCTGCCTCTCTATTTCATCAGTGTCGGCATGCGCATCGATGCCCACACCCTGCTGCGACCCGCCTCCTGGTGGTTCGCCCTGGTGTTGATCGTCCTGGCCCTGCTCAGCAAGCTGGTCTGTGGCTTCGGCATCACGGCCCGCGAGCGCCGCGGCGGTGTCGATCGCTGGCTGGTGGTCTTCGGCCTGCTGCCCCGCGGCCTGCCGGGGCTGGTCTTCGCCACCACGGCCCTGTCGGCGGGGCTGATCACTTCGCTGCAGTTCTCATCCCTGGTGCTGATGGTCACGGTCACGACCGTGCTGGGGCTGTTGCTGCTGGATCGGCGCCTGGGCCGGACCGCTGCGCCTCAGATCAGCACCTCCTCGCGCGGATAGCCCACCCGCGAGCGGGGCCGGCGGCCGTAGAGCGCCGAGAGCAACAGGATCACGCCGAGTCGGCCCGTGAACATGCCCACGATCAGCACCAGCTGGCCCCAGCGGTTGAGGTTGGCGGTGACGCCCACATCGAGGCCGACGGTGGCGAAGGCCGACATGCAGGTGAACAGCTTCTCCAGAAAAGTGACGGACTGGGCCTGGGGTGTGCCGCCGGCGGTGGGCCCGAGGCCCAGCAGCAGGGTCAGCAGTAGCACGAACAATCCTGAAGCCAGGGTCACCCCCACCGCCTTGAGCACCAGCTCACCGGGAATCTGGCGCCGCCGGATCACCACATCGGAGCGCCCCTCCAGGGTGGAGCGGGTGGCGCCCATCAGGATCGCGAAGGTGGTGGTCTTGATGCCACCGCCGGTGCCGCCGGGGCTGGCGCCGATGAACATCAGGGCGATCATCAGCAGCAGCCCCGCATCGGAGAGGGTGCTGATCGAGAGCGGCACGGTGTTGAAGCCGGCGGTGCGGGTGGTGATCGACTGAAACACCGTCACCTGCAGCTTCTCCCAGAGATTCAGGGAGGCCACCACCCCATCGGGGGCGAATTGTTCAGTGAACAGCAGCCCCAGGGCGCCGAGCGCGATCAGGCTGGCGGTGCTGCGCAGCACCAGCCGCGTGTGCAGACTCAGATGGCGCAGCCCGCCAAGCAGGCGCAGCTCGCCCAGCTGGCCGCGGCGGCTCCACAGTTCGTTGGTGACTCGCCAGCCGATGCCGCCGATCACGATCAGGCTGCCAATCACGCCGTTGACGACGACATTGCCCTTGTACTGGACGAGGTTGTCGCTCCAGAGGCCGAATCCGGCGTTGTTGTAGGCGCTGATGCAATGGAACAACGACGCCCACAGCCGCTGGCCCGGATCGCGGATGTCGTTGAAGCCAAAGCAGAACAGAATCAGGGTGCCCGTGGCCATCACCCAGCTGGCGGTGCGCAGGATCGAGTGGAAGGTGGGACCAATGCCCCCGACGCCGAACTCGTCGAGGGAGCGGCCTTTGTCGAGGCGTTGGCGCAGCCCGGAGCGGCCCTGCACGAAACCCTGCAGAAAGGTGGTGATCGCCATCAGGCCGAGGCCACCGGTGAGGATCAGGCCTGCCAGCACCACCTGGCCGAGCGGCGTCAGCTCGCGGCCGACGTCGATGATCGACAACCCGGTCACCGTGATCGCTGAGGTAACGGTGAACAGGGCTTCCCACAGCCCCACCGAATCGAGTGAGCAGGCCGGACTGGCCAGCACCAGGGTGCCGCTGCTGATCACCAGCAGGCCAGTGATCAGCGTGAACTGGGGCACGGTGAGCTGCTTGCGCCACTGCTGCCTTAGCCACGGTTGCCTGAGCCACTGCTGCCTGAGCCACGGCAGCAGTTGGCTCGGGGAGCTGGCCGGGCCCGAGGGCGGTGAAGGCCGTTGGTTAGCCATCGATCGCCCACTTTCAGGCTTCAGACCATAGTGTTCCCCCACCTCTCAGTGATTCAGGTGAGTTCCTCCCACCCCGCGGCGGCCTGGCATGCGTTGACGCCCCAGGAGAGCCTGGACCGCCTGGAGAGCAGTGTTGATGGTCTGAGCACCGCCAGCTCCGCTAAGCGCCTGGCTGAGCTGGGACTCAACCGCCTCGAACTCAAGGCCGGGCGCAGCAAGCTGCGGATCCTCTGGGATCAGTTCAGCAACGTGATGCTGGTCATGTTGCTGACCGTGGCGGCGGTGTCGGCTGGGGTGGCCTGGGTGGAGCAGAAGTTCCCCAAGGATGCGATCGCGATCGTGCTGATCGTCGGGCTCAATGCCCTGCTTGGCTACCTCCAGGAAAGCAAGGCTCAGCAGGCCCTGCTGGCCCTGCGCCAGATGTCCCAGCCGCTGGTCACCCTGCGCCGCGATGGCGAATGGCAGCGGTTGTCGAGTGAACAGCTGGTGCCCGGTGATGTGATTCGGCTCGAGGCCGGCGATCGGGTGCCGGCCGATGCCCGGCTGCTGGAGGTGGCGGAGCTGGGTTTGCGCGAGGCGGCCCTCACCGGTGAGGCCGAGGCCGTCTACAAGCAGGCCCATCTGGTGCTCGAGGCCGGTACGCCGGTGCTGGAGCGTCAGAACAGTGTGTTTCAGGGCACTGAGGTGGTGCGGGGTCGGGGCACGGCGGTGGTCATCGCCACCGGTATGGCCACCGAACTGGGGCAGATCGCCGAACTGATCAATACGGCAGGCGGCGAGGAAACCCCCTTGCAGCAGCGCCTCGAT
>CAIZOZ010000267.1 GCA_903934745.1 uncultured cyanobacterium | reverse complement strand
GCCCGCCAGCTACCGCCGCCTGGCCCGCGCCGACACCACGTCGGGTGCCACCTGGTCGCCGGCCTGGATCAGCTACGGCGGCAACAACCGCACCCACATGGTGCGCATCCCAGATGATCAACGGCTCGAACTACGGCTCGCCGACGGCGCCGCCAACCCCTACCTGCTGCAGGCAGCGGTGCTGGCGGCTGGTCTCGATGGCATCGAGCGCGGCCTGGAGCCCGGCCCCCGCAGCGACGCCAACACCTACACCGATCCCCCGGCCGCCGGCACAGCCCGGCCCCTGCCCGCCAGCCTGGAGGAGGCCCTCGAGGCCTTTCGCCAGGATCAGGTGCTGCGAGACAGCCTGGGCGAATCCTTCGCTCAGGCTTACGAAAGCCTGGCGGCCAGGCGTTCGGGCTGATCAACTCGCCAGGGGCGAGGTTTAGCGCGAGCCGGTTTCAGCCTGCGGCCAGAGCCGCCAGACAGCTGCGCGCCACCATCCCCTCCTCATCGGCGGGCACCACCAGCAATTCAAAGGGGGGCAGCCAGGCCAGGGCAGCCGTCAGCTCGGCGCGCAGCTCAGCATCGTGTTCGCCGATGCCGCCAGTGAGCGCCACCACATCCACTCCCTGCAGGCTGGCGGCCATGGCGCCGATCCCCTGAACCAACCGCTGCCGGAAGACGGCAATTGCCAGGCTGGCGTCCGGATCAGCGCGCTCGCCGTCCCCGCCGGCGCTCAGCTGCCGCAACTCGCGCATATCGGCCGTGCGCCCGGAAAGGCCGAGCAGGCCAGCCTCATGATTGAGGGCCCGATCCAGATCGGCCGGGCTCAGCCCTTGCCGCAGCTGATGCAGCAGCAGCCCAGGATCGATCGAGCCACAGCGGCTGGCCATCACCAGGCCCTCCATCGGTGTGAAGCCCATGGTGGTGGCCACGCTGCGGCCTGCAGCAATGGCGCAGAGGGAGCAGCCGGCGCCCAGATGGGCGCTGATCAGCCTTGGTGAAGCGGGGCGGCCGGCCTCGCTCCAGCGGCGCTGCACCAGCTCAGAGACGTGCTGATGGTTGAGGCCATGGAAACCGAAGCGGCGCAGACCCTGGCGGCGCCAGCTGGCCGGGATGGCGTAGGTGTACTCCTCGGCCCTGAGGCTGGCGTGAAAAGCCGTGTCGAAACAGGCCCACTGGGGCAGGGCTGGCTGCCAGTCCTGCAGCCAGCGCATCAGCCTTAGGGCCACGGCGTTGTGCAACGGCGCCAAGGGCACCAGCGCCTCGATCGCCGCCAGCACCGCAGCATCAATAGGCGTGGCCTCGGTGAAACGCAAACCGCCATGCACCACCCGATGGCCGGCCAGGCGCAGCTCCAGACTCCCGGCCACCAGCCAGGGCGCCAGGGCCCGGGGCAGCCAGGCCTGCAGCAGCCGCTCCAGGCCATGCTCCTGCGTGCGGGTCTCGGACCAGTCGCGCTGTGCTCTGAGCAGGACAGCGCCAGCAGCACTGATCACCGCCAGTTTGAGGCTGGAGCTGCCGGCATTGAGCACCAGCACCGGCCTTGACGCCCCATCCCGGCTGCCTGCCAGATCGATCGACATCAGTCCTCGCCCGCCGGCAGGCTCCAACGCCACTCGGTGACCTCAGGTGAATCAGTGCCATGGGTATGGGCGTAGGCACGGTGAAACAGGATCGCCTCTTTCATCCGTTCTTTGACATGGGCCGCCTTAGAGCCGAGGCGCTGCACACGATCAATCACGTCGATAACGAGATTGAAGCGATCAATCTGGTTGTTCATCGCCAGCTCCAGTGGCGTGTTGATGTTGCCTTTTTCCTTGTAGCCGCGCACGTGAAAGTTGGCGTGGTTGGTACGGCGATAGGTGAGGCGATGGATCAACCAGGGATAGCCGTGAAAGTTAAAGATCACCGGCCGATCCACGGTGAACAGGGTGTCGAAGTCGCGATCGCTGAGCCCATGGGGATGCTCCTTGGGCTCGGTGAGGGCGAACAGCTTCACCACATTGAGCACGCGGATGCGCAGGCTGGGAATCTCACGGCGCAGGATCTCGACCGCGGCCAGGGTTTCCTTGGTGGGGATATCACCGGCACAGGCCATCACCACATCCGGCTCATCGGCTTCGCTGCCGTGGTGGTCGTTGCTGGCCCAGCTCCAGAGGCCGATACCCTTGGCCACATGCTGGCGGGCCTGCTCCAGCGTGAGGTACTGCAGATGCTTCTGCTTATCAGAAACAATGATGTTGCAGACGTTGGTTTCCACCAGCGCCTCCTCGGCCACCGCCAGCAGGGCATTGGCATCAGCTGGCAGATAAACGCGCACCACCTCGCCGCTCTTGTTGCCGGCCAGATCGATGAAGCCAGGATCCTGGTGGGTGAAGCCGTTGTGATCCTGGCGCCAGACCGTGGAGGAGATCAGGCAGTTCCAGGCACCGATCGAAGCGCGCCAGGGAGCGTGGTGCAGGCAGCTTTCCAACCACTTGGCGTGCTGGTTGAACATCGAGGCAATCACATGGGCGAAGGCCTCGTAGGTGTGGAAGAAGCCATAGCGACCGGTGAGCAGATAGCCCTCCATCATTCCCACCAGGGTGTGCTCCGACAGCATCTCCACCACGCGCCCCTCCCGGGACAGCTGGCCGCCGTCGGCATCCTCCGGCAACAGCTCCTCCATCCACACCTTGCGGCTGCGCTCGTAGATCGCCTGCAAGCGATTGGAAGCCGTTTCATCGGGTCCGAACACCCGCAGCGAGTTGGGGTTGCGATCGATCGCATCCCGCAACAGAGCTCCAAGCGGCGCAGTGTTCTCCGCCTCGCCGGCGCCCGGCCGCTCCAGGATCACGGCATAGGCCTCCACCGGCGGCAACTTCAGCTTGCGACGCAACAGGCCGCCATTGGCATGGGGATTCGAGCCCATCCGCCGAGTTCCCTGGGGAGCCAGGGCCTGCAGCTCTGGCACCAGCGTGCCGTTCTGATCGAACAGCTCCTCAGGCCGGTAGCTGCGCAGCCACTGTTCCAGCATCTGTAGCTGCTCAGGGTGGGTGGCTGGCGCCGGCAGTGGCACCTGGTGCGAACGCCAGGAACCCTCCAGCTTGTGGCCGTGGAGTTCGGTTGGACCGGTCCAACCCTTGGGTGAACGCAGCACGATCATCGGCCAGGCGGGCCGGCGGGCCACGCCACTGGCACGGCATTCGGCCTGGATCGAGCGGATGCGGCCGATGGCTCCATCCATGGCGGCCGCCATCGCCCGGTGCATCGCCATCGGTTCATGGCCTTCAACGAACAGCGGCTCCCAGCCGTAGCCGCGCATCAGATTGGCCAGTTCCTCGCGGGGAATGCGGGCCAGCAGGGTGGGATTGGCGATTTTGTAGCCATTCAGGTGCAGCACCGGCAGCACCGCTCCATCGCCGATCGGGTTCAGAAACTTGTTGATGTGCCAGGAGGTGGCCAGGGGGCCCGTCTCGGCTTCGCCGTCCCCCACACAGGCCAAAGCGATCAGGTTCGGGTTGTCGAACACGGCGCCACAGGCATGGGAGAGCACATAACCCAGCTCACCGCCCTCGTGGATCGAACCCGGTGTTTCCGGGGTGCAGTGGCTGCCGATGTGGCCAGGAAAGGAAAACTGTTTGAAGAAGCGCCCCATCCCCTCCAGGTCCTGGGACTTATCGGGGTAGAACTCGCTGTAGCTGCCATCGAGGTAGGTGGGAGCCAGCACCCCCGGGGCGCCATGGCCAGGGCCGGAGAGATAAATCATCTCCAGCGCCTGCTGAGCGATCACCCGGTTGGCATGGGCCCAGATGAAAGCCTGGCCTGGACTGGAGCCCCAGTGTCCGAGCAGCCTGGCCTTGATGTGCTCCGGCCTCAGTGGTTCCCGTAGCAAGGGATTGCCACGCAGGTAGATCATTCCCACCGCCAGGTAATTGGCGGCACGCCACCAGGCATGAAGCCGCAGCAGCTCCTGCTCTGTCAGCGGCTCCGCCTGGGACTCCAGCTCGATGCTCGATCCAGCCGGCCGGTCGGCCGCAGTGGAAGAGGAGGAGAACACCATGGTTTCGGCTCGCGATCGGGAGAGAGCCCCTGGGCCAGGCCGGCTGGGCCTCGACCCGGGGTCAGCTTCACTCGACACGGTCTGGGGCGCCAGGGTCGCTTCTGTCAGCTGATGCCGACAAAGCAACCATGAATACCGATGGCGGTTCGCAGCCTGCGGATCAACGGCACTCAGAGTGGGCCGTCTGCTTGACAACGATCAGTGGCCGATCGGTTGTCGCATGCTCGGCAACTTCCCGCCTGAATCCTCAGCCTGTCCGTCGAGCGCGCCGCCACAGCTCGAACCGCTGCCGGCTGTACAGCCCCAGCAATGGTCCGCAACCCGCACGGCGGCCCCAGCCGGATCCAGATCCAGCAAGTCACGCAGGTGGGCCGGCGTTCCTCCCCCAGAACCCTCGCTGCTGGTACTGGCGCCGAGGCCCTCCCGGCTCAGCCCGAAATCCAACATCTGATTGAAGTCACAATCATGCAACCGGCCCTGCCAGTCGACGCTGATCAAGTGGCGACACATCACAGCCTCGAGATTGGCCGCTCGATGCTGGCGTCGCAGCAAGGTTTGATAGGCCTCCAACTCACCGCTGGCGCGTAGCACGGCCTCAAACCGGCGAATCGGCATGTTGGCCAGGGCATACAGGCCGGTGAACACCAGGCCGTGGTCCTGGGCCAGCACCCGCCGGTATTCGGCTTCAAGCGGCGCCTGGGGCGGAGGCAGGACGGGTCCCTGGGGATTGAACACCAGATAGAGCTCGAGGCCGGAATCCGCCTGTCCATAGCCGAGGGCATTGAGCTGGCGCAAGCCCGCCAGGCTGCGCTCAAAGACCCCATCGCCGCGCTGGCGATCGACATTGTCCTGCAGATAACAGGGCAGGGAGGCCACCACCGTGACTCGCTCCTGGGCCAAAAAGGAACCCAAATCCTCCTGGCCGGGCTCGCTCAGAATCGTGAGGTTGCAGCGATCGATCACCGCGGCCCCGGCCTGGCGCCCGGCCCGCACCAGGTCACGAAAGCCGGGATGGAGTTCCGGCGCACCGCCGGTGATGTCGAGGCAGCTGATTCCCCTGGCCAGCAACACCCGGGGGATCAGCTCCAGGGTTGCCTGCTCCATCATTTCGGTCCGGCTTGGCCCCGCCCCCACATGACAGTGGCTGCAGCTCTGGTTGCAGCGGTAGCCCAGGTTCACCTGCAAGGTGGTGAGGGAGCCGCGGCGGATGGCGGGAAAGGCCAGGCTGGTGCTGGTCACCGGCGTTGCGGAGGAGACCGTCGTCGTCATCGCGCCACGGTAAACACCCCAGGGGCTGGTCAGTCCGGCCGGCCGGGAACTCGGCTGCTGCGCTGAATCGCCTTATCTTGCTAGCTCTCCACGCCAGCCCCGATGCGCACTGACCTGCTCGTGATCAGCGCCAGCAATGGCGAAAATCTCAAACTGTCTGAGCGCTTCGCCGCCTGCGCTCGCAGTCGGGCGCTGCGGGCCGAGGTGCTGGATCTCACCGCAGCAGTCCTGCCCCTGTTCACCCCCCGCCAGCTGGCTGCCGCCGGCATCCCAGCAGCGATCGGCCTGCTGAGCGAACAACTGGCCGCAGTCCCACGCTGGGTGATCTGCGCACCGGAATACAACGGCTCGATCCCGCCGGTGCTCACCAATATCATTGCCTGGCTGTCGGTGCAGGGCCCAGACTTCCGCCTCCTGTTCAACGGCCGGCCCATCGTGATCGCCAGCCACTCTGGCAGTGGCGGTTATACCGTCCTGGCAGCCCTGCGCCTGCAACTGGCCCATCTCGGCGCCCAGGTGGTGGGCCGCCAGCTCGTGAGCAACAGCAGCAAGCCGGCCAGCGATGAAAGCATCGAGGATCTGATTGATCGCCTGCGCCAGCTGCAGCCGCTTGAACTCTGAGGCCTGGCTGTACCGAATCGGGGTACGGGCTCCGCAAACGACTCCACCAGCTACTGGCACGGCCAGGCCATCGACAGCGGTGTGGTCCATCCCCCTGGAAAGCCGAGCCCCAGCAGGATGGCGGCTGGACGGCTTGGGGCCCGTGGCCGAGCAGGATGGCGGTGTCGACGCCGAATCCATGGCCTGCTTCCTGGTGATGCACAAGCCCCGCCACCCGATCCCGGGCCTCGATCCGATCGCAGCTGTGGATGTTCGGTCCGACAAACTGGAACGACAGATCGTTGAGCGGACTCCAGCCCCGCTCAGTTTCATGCCGCTTCCCAAAGCAAACCATTGGCGCCTCCAGCCCTTGGCAGACCTCCAGGCCATCAACAACGGCATGGACCTGGTGCTGCTGCGTCGGCAGCAACACGAGTGCGGTGTCCAGCACACCCTGCCTGAGCGAGGCTGAACCTCATGTCCCCGACCAGCGTGCGCAGCCTCGGCTCCCTCTCCACCCCCGCCCAACTGATCCCACCGCGGGCCTACCGCCCCCTGGCCTGGCTGGGCCTGGTCGCCAACGGGCTGACGATCCCCCTGGTTCTGGCTGTGATCCTGCTGGATCCCACCTGGCGCATCACCCATATCGCCCTCGGCGCTGGCGCCGTGCTGCCGTGCGCGGCCCTGGGCATCGTCGCCAGCGTCGCCTTGCTGCAATGGCGGCACTGGGGCCAGGTGGTGGCGATCGTCGCCCTCTCGATCAGCCTGGCGATCAGCCTGGCCTACGGCATCGTGCGCCTCGTGCTGATCCCCACCGACCGTCCCCTGGTAGCAGTGCTGGCAACGCTGTTGTGGGCGCTGAATGTGACGGTTCTGGTGTACTGGTGCCGGCCCAGGGTGCGCCACTATCTGCGCTGAGCGGCCCGGGATCCTGGCCTGGCCCCGATCGTTTTGTAGCAATGGCGCCATCAAGAGGGTCCATCGGGCCCTTTGGATAGGTTGATACGCCGTGTTCGCCCCGTGCCCAGCCCCCAACGCCTCGCCGTGCTGCAGACGATCCAGCAGCGCCAGCCCGTGGCCACCGCGCCGATCCAGAAGCTCGATGAACTCTGGGCCAGCGATGTGTTCAGCCTCGCCAAGATGAAAGCGGCCCTGCCCAAGGACATCTTCAAGTCCGTGCAGCGCACGGTGAAGGAGGGGGGCAAGCTGGACGTCAGCGTGGCCAACGTGGTGGCGCAGGCGATGAAGGACTGGGCCGTCAGCCGTGGCGCCCTTTACTTCTCCCACGTCTTCTACCCGCTCACCAACTCCACTGCTGAGAAGCACGACGGCTTCATCTCGGTCCAGGGCGATGGCTCCACCATCTCCGAGTTCACCGGCAAGCTGCTGGTGCAGGGCGAGCCGGATGGCTCTTCTTTCCCCAACGGCGGCATCCGCTCCACCTTCGAAGCCCGGGGCTATACCGCCTGGGACATCACCAGCCCGGCCTTCCTGATGGAGACCCCCAATGGGGTCACCCTCTGCATCCCCACGGTCTTCATCTCCTGGACCGGCGAGGCCCTCGACAAGAAGACGCCGCTGCTTCGCTCCAACGGCGCGGTGAACCAGCAGGCCCAACGCCTGCTCAAGCTGCTCGGCAACACCGAGGTGGCTCCGGTCAACTCCAGCTGCGGCGCTGAGCAGGAGTACTTCCTCGTCGACAGTGCCTTCGTGCCCCTGCGTCCAGACCTGCTGCTGGCGGGCCGCAGCCTGTTCGGCGCACCCTCGGCCAAGGGGCAGCAGTTTGACGACCACTACTTCGGCGCGATCCCGCAGCGGGTGCAGGTGTTCATGCAGGACGTGGAGCACCAGATGTACAAGCTGGGCATCCCCGCCAAGACCCGCCACAACGAGGTGGCCCCGGGCCAGTTCGAGATCGCGCCGTTCTTTGAGGCGGCCAACGTGGCCACCGATCACCAGCAGCTCACCATGACGCTGCTCAAGAGCACGGCCCGCCGCCACGGCATGAACTGCCTGCTGCATGAGAAGCCCTTCGCCGGCATCAACGGTTCCGGTAAGCACGTCAACTGGTCGGTAGGCAACGCCACCCAGGGCAACCTGCTGGATCCCGGCAGCACCCCCCACGACAACCTGCAGTTCCTGATCTTTTGCGGCGCCGTGATCCGCGGTGTTCACCTCTACGGCCCCCTGTTGCGGGCCGTGGTGGCCACCGCCGGTAACGACCATCGCCTCGGCGCCAACGAGGCGCCGCCGGCGATCATCTCTGTTTACCTAGGCAGCCAGCTGGAGGACGTGTTCAACCAGATCAAGGAGGGTGATCTCAAGGGCTCGGCCAGCGGCGGCCTGATGCAGCTGGGGGTCGACACCCTGCCTGAATTCCCCAAGGATCCAGGCGATCGCAACCGCACCTCTCCCTTTGCCTTCACCGGCAACCGCTTCGAGTTCCGCGCCGTCGGCTCCAACCAATCCGTGGCGGGCCCGCTGGTAGCCCTGAACACGATCCTGGCCGACTCCCTCGGCTACATCGCCGATCAACTGGAGCCGAAGCTCGCCGCCGGCGAGACCTTGGAGGCCGCCTCCTTCGCCGTGCTCAAGCAGATCATGCAAGACCATGGGGCCGTCGTCTTCGGCGGTGACGGCTATTCCAGCGAGTGGCACCGCATGGCCGTGGAGGAGCGGGGCCTCGAGAACCTGCGCACCACCGCCGAAGCCCTGCCCGTGCTGCGTCGCCCCGAGGTGCGCGATCTGTTCGCCCGCCACGGTGTGCTCACCTCGGTGGAACTGGAGAGTCGTTACGAGGTCTACGCGGAGCAGTACATCCTGGCGATTGAAGTGGAGGCCAAGCTGGCGTTGCAGATTGCCCGCACTCAGATTTATCCGGTGGCCCTGCGCTATCTGGCTGACCTGGCTGGTTCGCTGCAACTGCAAAGCTCCATGGGGCTGTCGTTGTCACCAGAAACTTTCCAACAGGTCGCTGATTATGTCCAACAGCTCAATGATGCCTGCGGCCAGCTCCAGGCTGCCCTGGATTCCACCCCCCATGGCACCGAAGTCCATCTGCGTCACAGCGCCGACTGCATCGTGCCGCTGATGGACCAGTTGCGAGCGGCGGTGGATGGACTGGAAGCTTTGGTGGATGACAACCTCTGGCCACTGCCCACCTATCAGGAGATGTTGTTCATCCGCTGAGGGTCATCAGATCCAGCTGAATGACAGGGTGAAGATCAGGGGCTCGCTCCTAAGCGGTCCCTGGTCGGGTCAGACATCAACCGATGGCCCCAATCCGTCAATCCACCCACAGGCTCTACGGCCATTGTTCGTCTTCAGCTTCCGCCTGTTCACTGAGACGCCAAAAGTAGTCAGAATCGGCACCGCCCGGACCCGAACCCCGGCGCAGGTATGGCCTGCAGCCTCCGCCTCGGCTGAGTCAGTTCAAGCTCTCATTGACTGTAGCGGCGCTGCTCTCACCCCAGAAGAGGATTCACCACCTCCACGCAGCCAATCCTGCGCCCATGGGCTCTGCGATCCAGGCGTCAAATCAGCTGAGGTGGTCACGGATCGCCAGCTGCTGGGCAGCAAGGATCAGGCTGGTGATCAATCGCGACTCGACGTATCAGCCGTGGGGTTGATCCAGCTGCTCCACCCAGATGAGGACGGCCTCCGCCGTGGTCAGGGCCTGATCGGAGTCGCGGGGATCGAACAACTCGCTCGGTGGGGTGTCGTCGAGGGGGTAGCGGCTGGTCACGGTCATCCGGCTCAGAGCCGTCAGCGGCAGGGGAGCCAGGGCCGTCACATCAAGCCCCTCGGCCGCCAGCAGCTTGACCAACTGGCCCAGCACCTGGGTGTGGGGCGGTTCGCGGCCGAGTTCCAGGATCGCGCCCTTCAACGCTTTCTCGGCCGCCTGCGTGGCGAAGAAACAGGCCTGGGCATGGAAGTCGTTGCGGCGGGCCAACTCCGCGAGCTCAAGGTCGTTGCGGGCCTGGCGCCACCAGGCACCCGTGCGGGCCTGACTCATGGCCGCGGGTACACACAACGGGCCTGCGCATGCACGGCACGCCAGTGGGGAGAGGGCGAAGCGGCCATGGCCTGCCACCGGCACCGATTCAGGGCCAGCACGTCATCGCCCACCAGGGCGCTGCGCAACTGATCGGCGGCCCGCTCCGCCAGTTCGGCGGACTCGGCTTCCACCAGCAGATCGGTGTCCGAGTAGCCATCCCAATCTCCCCGGCCCCGGGAGCCGTAGCCGAAGGCTTCTCCGCAGGGGTACAGCCAGACGCGGCATGGCACCTCAGCCAGGGTCTCGGCCAGCTGCTGCTGCAGCGCCTCCAGCCAGCGTTCATGTCGCCGGCGGCGCAACCGTTGGAAGGGGCTCAGTTCGTCACTTCCCATGCTCTCAAGTTAGGTGCCGACAACGGCTGCAGGCGGCAGACTGCCGGACTTAGCCGCTAACCTGGACTAAGTCCATTGATGGCGTCCCTCCATGCAGGTCAACCTCCACGACGCCAAAACCCACCTCTCCCGCTATGTGGACCGGGCCCTGGCCGGCGAGGAGGTGGTGATCGCCCGCGCCGGCAAGCCGCTGGTGCGGCTGGTGCCACTTGAGACCCAGCCCGCGCCGCGTCTGGGCGGCTTCCTGAGAGGGCAGGCCATCCTCACGGCCGATCTCAAGGCCGATTTCAAGGACGACATCGAGGAGATGTTCTATGGCCGCTGAATCTGTGGGCCTGCTGGTGGATACCCACCTGCTGCTCTGGTGGGCCACCCTGCCGGAACACCTTCCTGCAGCAGCTCGCATTCCGCTGGAGAGTGCCGAACCGCCTCCGCTCTTCAGCGTGGTGAGCCTCTGGGAGGTGGCGATCAAGGCCTCCCTCGGACGCGGCGATTTCCAGGTGAACCCCCTCGCCCTGCGGATGGGGTTGCTGCAGGACGGATTCCGGGAACTGCCGATCCAGGTCGATCATGTGCTCGCGGTGCAGCACCTCCCCTGGGTTCACCGCGATCCCTTTGACCGGCTTCTGGTGGCCCAGGCCGCCCAGGAACGGCTGAGCTTGCTCACCGCCGATCGCACCCTGCTGGGCTACGGCGAGGTGGTGCGCTGGGTGGGGTGAGGATCGGGATGGGTGCTGTATGGTGTATACACCAGGTAACCCGCTCAACCGGTCGACTCAGCGGGCGAATCCCTAGCCATGTCGTCTTCCGTTTCTTCAGCCCCGTCGTCATCGCCTTCTGCCGGCGCGATGCTGCGCACCCAGATCTATCTCTCTGAAGCGGAACGGCAGGGATTGCAGGCCCTGGCCCTGCGCAGCGGCCGCAGCCAGAGTGCCCTGATCCGCGAGGCGATCGACGCCTTCCTGCAGCAGCAGCAGCCCCAGGGACGCCTGGCTCGCTTGCGCCAGGCT
>CAIZOZ010000266.1 GCA_903934745.1 uncultured cyanobacterium | reverse complement strand
GATGATCTCAGCCATGGGTCGAGAAAGGGAGAACGTGGGTATCCGGTGGGGGGGGATTGCGATCAGGGCGCACTCAGCGACCGCTCTGCGGCGTGCTGGCCAGCCGTATCGAGGGGGCGACAACGGTGCTTCCGGCAAGCGCGCAGTCGGCCGAGGCCCGTGGAGATCGACAGATTGCAGGAGTCTTGCACCCCTGGCTGGGGTCGAACGCCGGGACGCCGCAGCGCCCTCTAACGGCGTTCAACCAACTTCGACTCAGCCTTCGTCGTCGCTGCCGCGATCCTGGGCGCCATGGCGGCCTTCATTGATCGCATCGGCGAGGCGGCCGAGCACCAGCTGCACCGAACGCACGGCGTCGTCGTTGCAGGGGATGGGCACGTCACAGAGATCGGGATCGCAGTTCGTGTCCAGCATCGACACCAGGGGAATGTCGAGTTTGCGAGCCTCGAGCACGGCGTTGGTTTCGCGGCGTTGATCCACCAGGATCACCACATCGGGCAGGCGGCGCATGTTCTTGAGACCACCGAGATACTTCTGCAGTCGGTCCAGTTCACGGCGCAGCACGGCCGCTTCTTTTTTGGGCCGCATCGCAATGGCGCCGGAGGACTCCATGCGCTCCAGATCCTTGAGGCGATCAATGCGGGCCCGCATCGTCGTCCAGTTGGTGAGCATGCCGCCCAGCCAGCGCTGGTTCACATAGGAGGCACCGCAGCGGGTGGCCTCGATGGCGATCACTTCGGATGCCTGCTTCTTGGTGCCAACAAACAGGAAGCGCTTGCCACTACGGGCAGCACTGCGGGTCCATTTATAGGCATTGTTCATGCAGACGGCGGTCTGCACGAGATCGATGATGTGAACCCCGTTGCGTGCGCAATAGATGTAGCGCGACATCTTGGGATTCCAGCGCCGAGTCTGGTGCCCAAAGTGGGCGCCAGCTTCCATCATCTCGGCGAGGGTGACAACAGCCATGGTGGTGTGGGTTTCGGGTTTGCCTCCACCTGCCAGGGACCCTTGAACAGCCCGCGGGCCCAAAGGCTCAGGGGCAGTACTGAGTCGGGATCAAACCGACTCGGGTCACCCGAAACACGCAGGTGTGCGGTGTGTAGGGACTCCTCAACTTACCAAACAGACGGTTGGCCCCGGTTCGAGGCGGCCTCGCGGGCTTCGGCATAGAGGGCACGGACGCCCAGGCGGTTGAGGGGCAAGCGCAGCAGCTCCATCGCCAGGGCCGGTTGACCGCGGCGGATCAACCAGGCCAGCACCGGGCGCAGGCTGCGTTCGTTCAGCAGGCCGCCGAGGGTGAGCAGCTCCCACAGCAGCCGATGCAGCCAGGTGTATTGGATGATGAAACGCACCCGCCGGGTCGGGTGCTTGCGGTAAAAAACCAGCCCCATCTTGGCCCGTTCTCGCTCCACCCGGATCAGATCGGGAATCTGCTCCAGCCTGAGGGCCGGATGCCAGTGATAGCCCACCGCCTCCGGGCAGCGCACCAGCTTCACGTCCATCTGCCGCAGCCGTTCACCCAGCTCCAGGTCTTCCCAGCCGTAGAGGCGGAATCTGGTGTCGAACAGGCCCGAGCGCTCCAGCAGCTGCCGCTCGATCGCCACATTGCCGGTGGCGAAATAGGCCCAGGACAGATCGGTGGGTTTATGGGGTTCGCCGGTGGGATTGTCGAAATCAGCGGTGTTGATCACGGCGCCGTAGGTGAAACACAGCCGGTTGCCCCGCTGCTGCCAATGACGCTCCAAAGCCCGGGCATGGCTGACCAGGAAACTGGGCGTGACGACCAGATCGCTGTCGATGAAGACGATCACATCGCCATGGGCATGCTCGACGCCGCGATTACGGCCCTCCGCCGGACCGCCATGGTCCTGGCGGATCAGCCGCAGATGGGGAAAGGCGGTGGCATGGGCATCGAGCCAGTGCACCGTGTCATCGGTGGAGCCGTCGTCCACCAGCACCACTTCGTAGCGCTCGATCGGAGCCTCCAGCTGCTGCTGTTCGAGAGCCTGCAGGCATTGGCGCAGGATCGGCAGCCGGTTGTAGGTGGGGATGACGACGCTGAGAAACATGGGGCGCTGCCGATGCGATTGGTCGACAAAAAAGGGGATCCATTGGATCCCCCTGATGTTCTTGGCCAGAAGTTACAGGCCTGTCAGGACTTGCTCAGTCGGCGGCGCCGCCATTGTTGGCCGTGCCGGTGACGCCATTGCCAGCACCTTCACCACGGCCGTCGTTGCGGAGCTTGCGCTTCTTGAACTTGCGGGCGTAGGCGCGGTTGCGCTCTTGCTTTTCCTTCTTGAGATTCCTGCGCTTGGACATGCGGTGAGGCGTTCCGGGGAAGATCGATGTCTCACCTTAACCCTCGGCAGCCTCCCTGCCGGTGTCGGGAAGCCGATCAGCTCCCCAGAGCCGCTCGCCTTGGCCGCTATCCATCAACTGGCCATCCTCCATGCGCACCACCCGATCAGCAATATCGAGGATGCGAGGGTCGTGGGTCACCATCAGCACCGCGCAATTCTGATTGCGAGCCAAGCCCTTGAGCAGATCCACCACTTCACGGCCGGTGCGGCTGTCGAGGGCCGCCGTGGGTTCATCGGCCAGCAACAGCCGGGGCTCGGCCGCCAGGGCGCGGGCAATCGCCACGCGCTGTTTCTGGCCGCCGGAGAGATCGTGGGGCAGTTTGCCGAGATGATCTTCCAGCCCCACCGCCCGCAACCACTGACGGGCGAGATCGCGGCGGGCTCGATAGCCCAGATCCGGCAGGAGATCCGCACCCATCTGCACGTTCTGTTCGGCACTCAGGCAGCGCAGCAGGTTGTGGCCCTGAAAAATCATGCCGATCGAGCGGCGCAGCTGCTGGCGCTGGCCCCGCGTGGAGCCCTGGAGCTCGACCCCGAACACCCGCACCGAGCCCGCCATCACCTGGCGCAACGCCCCCACCAGCGTGAGCAACGTGGTTTTGCCACAGCCGGATGGACCCGTGAGCAACACCACTTCGCCCGGATTGATGCTGAGATCAACGCCCTGCAGCACCTGGCGCCGGTTGGAGCCGCTGCCATACCAATGGTTCAGTTGCCGTAGCTGGACGCAGGGCTCGACGGCGGCCGGAGGGGTATGGGTGGCGAGCAGGGTGGAAAACATGGTGTCAGAAGATCTCGGCTGGATCGGCATCGCCGAGCTTGCGCATGGCCATGGCCGCTGAACCCATGCACATCGCCAGGATCAGCGCGAACACCAGCAGCGAGCGCTCGTTATTCATATAGACGGGCAGTTTGGTGCCACTCCGCACCAGGGCGTAGAGGCCCTGGCCGGCAAACCAGGCCGGCAGATAGCCCAGCACGGCCAGCAGCAGTCCCTCGCGGGCGACGACACCGAGCAGGTTGATCAACCGGTAGCCCATAGCCATCAAGGTGGCGTACTCGGGCAGGTGGTCGCTGACGTCGGAGTAAAGGATCTGATAGACGATCACACAACCGACGATGAAGCCCATCGCCGCTCCCAGGGTGAAGATGAAGCCGATGGCGGTGCTGCTGCGCCAATAATTCTTTTCGAACTCCTCAAAGCCCTGCTTGGTGTAGATCGCCACGTCGTCGGGCAGGGTCTGGCGTAGACGCTCGGCCACCAGCAGCGGGTCGGAGCCGTTCTGCAGCCGGATCAGGCCAAGCTCGATGCTGCCGGGTGGCGTGTTGGGCATCAGCCGCAGGAAGGTTTCACGGCTGGTGAGCATGTTGCCGTCGGCGCCGAAGGAGGGGCCTAAGGCCACCAGCCCCGCCACCCGCACCCGCTTGCCGGCCACCTCGGTTTCCACCGTGCGGCCCTGGCGGAACCAGCTGGCGATCGGCCCGAATTCCGGCCTGGACAGCTCATCGAACAGCACGCGCCCCTGCTGATTGAGCACATGGGCTTTGGCACGCAGGCTCGGATCGGTGAACAGCGGATCGCCGGGTTCAAAGCCAATCGTGAGGATCGAGCGGGTGCGGCGGGTCTCGGGATTGCGCCAGAGCATCAGGTTCCAGTGCACGGGCGTGGTGCCCACCACGGCCGGATCGGCCATCACCTGCACCAGGCGCCGCCGCGGGAAGCCAGCCATGCCGATCGAGCTCATCGTGCGCGGGCTCATCAGCACCAGGTCGGCGTCAAACAGCTTGTGCACCGTGACGCTGGCGTCAAACAGGCCGTCCCGGAAGCCCAGCTGCATGAACATCAAGATGCCGGCGAAGGCAATGCCCGCCAGTGCCACCGCCAGTCGGGCCGGCTGGCGGGTGAGCAACAACCAGGCCAGGGGGATGCGGCGCCGTTGCCAGAAGCCGCTCATCGGATCGAAACGCTCATGGCTGGAAGCGGGCGATCAGCTTGAGGCCCGTCAGGGCCTCCACTTTTTGGACATCGCTGGGATCAAGCCGCACCCGCACTTCCACCACCCGGGCATCAGCATCGCCGGTGGGGTCGGTGGAAAGCACCTCCCGCTGGCGCACCTGGGGGCTGATGCGGCTGACCACGCCGCTGAGGCTGCCGCTGAAGCCGCCGTTCTCACTGGTGAAGGTGGCCCGCTGTCCGA
The DNA here is from genome assembly GCA_903934745.1 of uncultured cyanobacterium. Taxonomy (GTDB): domain Bacteria; phylum Cyanobacteriota; class Cyanobacteriia; order PCC-6307; family Cyanobiaceae; genus Cyanobium. Next base: position 736 of record CAIZOZ010000266.1, on the reverse strand, counting down.
GCCTCACCCGATTGATGTCACTCTCATAGACCTCGACCAGAGCCTCCATCCGGTCGTTGGCGCCGATCTCGAGGATCCCCTTGTCCCCCGGGCGTTCACCCACCCGGCTGTGGATGCGCAGCACGATGCCGTTGATCGGGGCCTTGAGCTCGGTGTTGACCAGATCGGTGTCTACCCGCACCAGTTGGGCCCTGGCTTCCTGCAGCTGTCCCTCCAGCAGGAGATGGGTCTGCTCCCGGCGATCCAGTTCATCGACCGCCACCGCACCGGCAGCCGTGAGCCGGCGGTAGCGAGCGATTTCGCGGCTGTTCAGGGCCAGCCGCCGCTCCAGGTTTCTGATCCTGACCCGCAACAACGTGTGCTCGGCCCTCTGGGCGGGGCCGTTATCGAAGCGGGCGAGCACCGTGCCTGCAGCCACCTGCTGCCCCTCCTCCACCAGCAGCTCCTGGAGACGGGGACTGCCGCCGATGCCGATGATCGGAGCCGCCAGCACACGGATGTCGCCGGCGGGTTCCAGCCGTCCCAGGGCCGCCACGGGCTCCTGGGTCGGCGGGCGTTGCACAGTTGGGGCCGTGGCCGTCTTGGCCTGGGGCCAGAGGCGATCGCGGTTGAGCAGCAGCAGGGTGCCGGCGCCAGCCACAGCCACCAAGGCAATCAGCAGAGGGCGGGCGGGTCGTCGAACAGCAGCGCTTCGATGTAGCGATCCGCCCAGGCCGGGTTGAACGCCTTCTCCAGG
>CAIZOZ010000265.1 GCA_903934745.1 uncultured cyanobacterium | reverse complement strand
TAGATTTTTGCCTGGCTGGTTGATCTTCAGTGGCCCCCACGTGAATGGCTTCAGGCTGCTTGGCGTGAAAGCTGGGGCACCACTTTCGTAAATCGAATCATCGTTGTAGCGTGATACAAGTTGGGTTGGATAGACTCCTGAGTCTGTGCTGATTGGTGTCAGGATGACCGTGATGCTTTTGATCGGTCGCTCTACCAGGTAGAAGGTGTTGCCATGGGAATTGAAGCCAAGCGTTGGTCCAATGGTCGCTTGGATCACGTTTCCAGTGCCTTGTGAGACTTGCGGTCTGAGGGCGGCACACTCCTGCGCCCAGACGCTGCGGCCTGGCGCCGAGGCCACAGTCGCCGCCGCCAGGCTTGCGGCAAGGCATCCTGTCAAAATCTGTTTGTTGGTGTTCATTCTTTTCAATTTCTTGATTCCTTGATTTCGGATATTTTTGCTGGTTGCTGGTTGCTGGTGGATTGGATGTTATCCCGTCTGTGGTGGTGTACCCTCTGGATTGTCAGGTTGGGTCTGCGGAGATTGCAGCGGCGATCCCCGCTTCCGCGCAGCGTTCGTCTTCGGCCCCGGATCGGGCTCCTGATACGCCGATTGCCCCCACGACAACAAATCGATAGTCAGGGTGAATGTGAACAGGCGTTCTCTGCCCTTTGGGCATGAGGGTCCGGTAAACATGGAGGCCTGGCTTGGTTTCATCGCCAAGAATGGCAGCATGAGGTGAGCCACCAAAAAATCCCTTATCCCACTTGAGCTCCGAGGGGGTGATCGTGAACTTGCCACTGGATAGGGTACTGGCAGGCGTGGGAAGTATTTCCGATTTCACCATCGGACTACCGAGAAAACATGCAGCTAGTGTAATAGTGCCCATGCCCATGCCCATGATCCGTGAGGCGTGTGACATCGTCACTCAGTGCCAATTTTTTACTCTATCAAATTCGTTGGTGATTTTTCGTCAGTTGTTGATATCCCTTATTCTCTGGTATCTGAACGGGTCCGGCTCGCTCAGCTCGGGCCAGATTGGTCCGGCTAGCTTCGTTGCCTTAGGATCAGTCTACGCAGATGTTCAGTGATGCGCCTCGCCCCCCTGCTTATGAGTTTTGTCTTAGGTGCGGCTCCTGCGACTGCCTTGGCCACACCGCAAGCTTCACCTATAATGGCATTTCAGGAGGTTGTCTATGGGGAGATTCGGCCATCCCAAGTTCAGAGCGCATTTGAACGGCTGGGACGTTGGATTCAACGTCGCCGAGCGGCTCGACCTGATTTAAATCTGATTCTGTTGCGCGAGCTTGATCGGCCCAATCAATTCGTGGTTCTTGCCGCTTCCCGTGAAGGCCATTCAATCTCTTTTGAAGACCTAGGCCAATCCAAGCAACTTGGATTATCGGACTATGTAATTTTGCCTGATTTTAATGTGAGTTCAAGCTATCTGGCTGGATCGGAACAGCTGGACATCTCTCCTGGCTCGCTCATTATGGTGGCCCACCTTGATTCTGATCCCACCCAGCGCGAACAGACTCTGAGGTTGCTTGAAAAGCTTGGAGCGTTAATCGTAGGATTGAAGGGTAATCAGGGCGCCCAGGTATTGACGTGGCGAAAACGCACGAATCATTGGACGCTTATTTCGATATGGAAGGATCTTTCGAGTTATTTCGCTTCTTTGGAGAATCCTGACGTTATGAGATTGCGTGCTGGGATTGCTTCCTATGCTGCGGCCCCAAGTGATTTGAGACTTTATCGAAGAGTGGAGTGATGCGAGAGCTCCTCTTGCCCACGAATTCATTGATGGTTACACCTGTGACTCGATGAGTCGCCTCGCGATGGGTTTCAGGCGCATGTCGAGTCGTTGAATGATCTGCAGCTGAATATTTTTAATTTTTTGCCTGACATCGGTCAGGTCCGTCTTGATAAGTTCCATTCCGTTGGCCAGGCAGAAAGAAGTGGCTTCATGGTTGCTGGTTTCAACTGCCAGCCATTGGGGGTCGATGATGCTGGTGTATTCGTCCTGTACAATTTGTTGAATTGTAGTCGGCCATTGACGCCAGGTGTCTGCGTTGATCAATGTATTGAATCCTGACCAGAAGTGATTGGTTTCGTTCAGGTACTTGCATGCTTTGTAGAATCTCATTAGAACTGCATAGTTTACTGGATTTTCTTGGCCCATGACTTCTCTTTTTTGCAGCAGAGTCAGAACACTGCTGATAGGTGTCATGACTGTTTTGATGCCTAGTGGCTCGAGTTGTTCCGAGTAAATTGGTCCAGGTGGGATGCGCAGTACTAGACCTTCAAAGTCTTTCGTCGATCGTAAAGGGTAGTCTCTGATTGTGGTCATCTGACGCATGCCAGCATTCAGCAAGCCGTCAAGGCAGTGTAAATTGTTTGCCAAGGCAGCATCTCTCATGCAAGCCGCATAGATTGGTGTATTAACAATAGCCTTCGCAGCGTTGCTGTTTTTGTAAGCAAAGGCAAGAGCCTGTAGGGGTATTGTTTGCGGTGTGATAGCATCAATTGCGGGTCCGGCTACGGTGATGGCGTCATATCTGCCACTGGCAGTGGCTAACACGGCTTCAGTATCGGCAGAAGGAAGTTTGCCACTATTGGGTAAGACGACGACCTGAAGCCAGCCATGGCTGCGTTCGTGCACACGGCTCCACATGGCTTGCAGATAGGAAAATGTCGGAGAACCCGCTGGCTGACTTGTGACGTGATAGCCAATAAACCCCGCCTTCTCGAAACATCGGCCTTGCTCCCCTGGAATGGCTTTGATCATTCTTTGCTTTGCTTCTTCGCTCAGAAGCGCTCGTGCCGAATGTAGTGTTCCTCCTAAGAGAGCACCGCAGCCCACGCCAGCGAGCTGCAGTAGTTGACGTCTATTGAGCATTTTGTGTCTAGCGTAGTTCTGCTTGAATGGCATTCAATCCATTGCGCGCACAATTTTCATCAAGGTCCCCATTGGGCGAACCAGATACGCCAATAGAGCCAATCAAAAAGCCATTGCTTGATAAGTTTATGCCTCCCACGCTATAGCTTAGTCCTTTTAAGGGGCTTGCCGGCAATGGAAATTCGCCAATTCCTTTGCCAGGCTTTGTGCTGGCAATGATCGCTCGTGTTGAATTTAGATTGTATGCGCGTCCAAAGCTGACTGATGTATAGGCTTTGTTGAAGCTGTTTTCAATGGTATGGGGGCCGGCACCTTGATTCCTGATGACGATCAATAGATTGCCTTCTTGATTCAATACTGTGGCTGTGACCTTATATCCTTGACTTGCGCAGCTCTCGACACTCACGGAGGCGGCCTTCATGGCCAGTGATGTTGGCAACACAGGTTGGGTCTCCAGGGCCATGGCTGCTGTGGCTCCAAGTAGTGTTGCACCTATCCCCAAGGAACTGATTATTTTTGCTTTATCATGCATCGTTCTTTTCTCTTTGCGGAGTGAAGTCTTTCGGAAGGGTATGGCAGTTGAATCTTGAGTTCTTTTGCCAAGATCAGTGGTGTCGCTTTGCTCTTGGCTAATCCTTGCCAAGGCTCTCTTTGATGGCGTCAAGCCCAGCATAGACGCATTTCTCGTCTTGGAGTCCCGATGAGGCGCCCGAGACCCCAAGTGCGCCCAGTAATTCGTTCGCCTCGGTTTTGATGATGATGCCTCCAGGCACACCGATGATTCCAGGGATTGGAGAAGATGGTAGGGCCAGCTCACCTATTGCTTGGTTTGTTGAACGAAGTCGTGCTGACACTTCGCTCGTGCTTGTTACTCCCTGAATGGGGGCAAGTGAGACGGCTGTGTAGGCCTTTTGTCGGCTGAGGCCATAGGTATGGGGGGCGGAAAGATCTCCACGCAGCTGTAGCAAGGTTTGTCCATGTTGGTCCACCACACTGGCGCTGACAGCCGCCCCTTGGCTTGCGCAGGTGGTAATTGCCGTGGTTGCAGCCTCCATGGCCGTTGTTAGAGGCAACCTGTGCTCGATGGCCAATTCAGTTTGGGCGAAGGCCCGAGGGGCCATCGTCGTGAGGACGATGGCCAGGCTGATGAGTAAGGCCATCAGGTTTGGGATGCCGTCTTTAAGGAAGGCCCAGCTGCTGATGGCGTTGGACATCAGGATTGCAGCAGCTCGAGCAGGCTGGGCGAGGCGAAGACATCGCGATAAAAGGTGAGCTGTTCACTTTTGAAGTAACAGCCGCCCCGGTGGCCGCGCCGCACCCAGCACACCGTGCCTTTGGCGATGGCCTCTCCACTTTCGTCGTCGAGGCAGTGCCACTCAAAGTGCACAAATTCACCCCAGAACATCACAATCGGCCAGCACATGGTGACGCCGGGTTGGGCGATCAAGGCCCACCAATGTTTTTCGCGCTCGCTCTGTTGATCAAGTCCGTAGAAGGGACCGTCCTGACAGAAGTAGACCAGGTCGTTGCGGTATTCGCCGCGCAGTACATCGCCTCGGGCGCGGCGCAGCGCTTCGCAGTGGGTGGGCCACCAGGCCTTGTTTTCGGCTTCGATCTGCTCGCGGCTGTAGCTCTCATTGATTTCCGGGAGTTCGGCTTCCTTGAGGGCAATGAACTCCTCGGCTTGTTGGCTCAGCGTGGCGCCCAGCTCTGGGCTGATCAGCCCGGGCCTTGAGAAGTTGCCCGAAAGGCCTTCGTAGTAGTTCTTCGCCATGGGACAGGGGATGATGGTGTCAGGCCAAACGCGGTGAGCTTCAAGGAGAAGCGGCACCGATGAGATGTTTGAGGGTGGTAGCGCCTTCCATCACGATTTGCTCAGAGGTTGCGCCGAATTCACGCCAGGAGCGGGTGCGTCGCGACAGCACGGGATCCTGGGAATTGAAGGTTTCGATGCTGAAGCCCATCGCTGCGGGAAATTGGGCCAGCCACTGGGCCAGGCGCGACCAGTTCAGATGACAGCTGCCGATCAGGCCGCGGTTGGCACCACAGAGATGTACATGGGTGGTGGCTGGCTGATGGCGGACAAGATCGTCGTAGAGGTTCGCCTGCTCGATGTTGGCGTGGAAGAGATCCACCAGGATTCCGAAATTGGCAACGCCGACCGCATCGCGTAGCGCCTGACCTTGCTCGAGGGTGTTGAGCAAGCTGCTCTGGTAGCGGTTGAGCGGTTCAACACTGAACGGGCGTCCCCAGGCGGCGATCTCCCCAGCCAGCTCGTGATACGACTCACACAGCCGTTGCCAATCCTCTGGGCTGCTCGGTTCTGAGGCCAGTTGGGAGAGATCGCCGTGGATCGGCCCGGAGAGTTTCTCGGCGCCACTGTGCTCGGCAAACTCGAGCAGCCGACGCACATGATCCTGGGCGTCGCGTCGCTGGCTCACCTCCGCGCTGGCCAGGCTCAGTCCCCGTGGCAACCCCGAGCAGAGCGTGTGCGGCAAACCATGGCGCGCACTGAGCGTTTTGAGATGGCCGGCACTGAGCTCATGGAGGTCGTAGCTGGCCGCTTCAACAAAATCGATCGGGCTGGTTTCCAGCTGCGCAAAGATTTCTGTGGCCTCGCGATCGCTGAGGCTCGGCGACCAGGCAAAGGTGTGAGCTCCGATCCTCGCCATGGTGCTAGGCCCTGAGCAGCGTGTTGATCAGTTCGACCACCGCTTCGGGCGCTTCTTCCGGCACGTAGTGGCCGCAGCCTGGAATCACGCCACCTTCCACGGCCGGATCGCAGGCTTTGAGCGAATTGACAAAGTTGAGGCCGGTGGCGTGCTCACCGCCGTACACGTGCATCGGCTTGGCGAACTGATGCTGGCGGTGGGCTTCGGCAAAGGCGCGATTGATTTCGACCGCCCGGTAGTAATTGAAGCCAGCTGTCATTGCCCCAGGCTTGCGATAAGCGCTGGTGTAAATCTCGATGGCAGCCGGGGTCATCGAACCTGCTACAGCAGCTTTGGTACGGAAAAACCAGCCCAGATACTCCTCTTCCCGACCTGTCGTCAGCATTTCGGGAATGTCTGCCATGGCGTGGAAGTGAAATTGCCAGGTGCGCGATCCCGGCCGGGGCATGTAGGCCTCCTGGGGCACCAGACCAATCAAGGCCGCATCCAGCAACAGGGTGCTGCGCAGTTGGTCGGCGTGCAGGATCGAGAAGGCATGGGCCACCCAGGCACCCACGTCGTGGCCCACCAACACCACCTCATTGATGTCGCGTGCCTTGAGATAAGCGCTCACTTCTGCGGCCACGGCCGGCGTGCTGAAGTCGCCGTCGAGGCCAAGGCTGGTTTCCCCTTGGCCTCGAATTTCGAGCGCAATCACCCGGGCTCGCTCCCGCAGTTGCGGAATCACGTGACGCCACGCATACCAGGTCTGGGGCCAGCCGGCGAGCAGCAGCACCACCGGTCCTTCGCCTTCATCGACGGCATGAAAGTTCAGGCCGCCAACCTCGGTGTTGGTGTGGCGGAAGGCTGCGGCGGGGAGGTCTTGCGGCATGGCTGGGCGAGAAGGGTGAGGACGTCGAAGGCTTCGGCTCGGCCGCTAGGCAGCTGGTTCTGGTCGACCACAGCCTCCGTCGTGGTTTGGACTCTGAGCGTGGCTCTGTCCGCATTCGGTAACAGTATCCGTTCTGGTGCCGCTCCAACCTGATGTGGTGGTTTGCCCGTATCCCCAAGTGCTTCCGCAGGCTGTTATCGATCTCGAGTGCCACTTTTGTCACAACGACGGCGGTTGAATCTGCAGGCGGGCGATCAGGTGGCTCACACCTTGTGCACCAGCAGCTCGATGCGGATTTCTTCGATCAGGTTGTTGTAGATCTCGGCAAAATCTTCGAGCCGATCCTCCGGTGACAGCAGTCCCTTAGCCTCCAGTAACTGGCGGGTGTGGGCATCGGCCACGTACTGCACCGCCGCCAGCTCGAAGTCCACCTTCAGGATGTGGGCCCAGGGGGTCATCGGTGAGGCCACCGCCGCCGCCTGATCACATTCGGCCCGCGAGAACATCGCGAGCGTCTGGGGCGTGACCCGGCGCACGTGGCTGGGATCGGTGCGGAAGTGCTCGTGCAAGGGATGGGGCACGTTGATGCGGAGGCGGGCGCCGTCGGCGCAAACCCGGTAGAGCTCGGTCATCACCGCCAGGAAGGTGTCGGTGCTGGCGCCGAGATGCTCGAGCACATGGTTGAGCAGCACCTCCTCGGCGCTGTCCGTGGGCAGATCCCAGGGGGTGCGCTCCAGATCCATGACCACATCGGGCTTGAAGCTCGCCACCGAATCGATGTTCAGGTAACCGGCGATCGGCCGCGGTCCGCAACCCAGATTTAGCTTCGTCGCCATCGCCATCGCCACCCAGATGGTGGGATCCTAAGGACCATGCCCTGGACCCCCTACGCCGACAGCATCGAGGCGGTGCTCAGCATCAGCGGTCTGCTGCTGATCGTCGCTCTGGTGCTCAGGCCGCCGGTGGCCGGGCCAGGGCCGGATCCAGAGGTGGATTGTTCGCCGCCGCCCCCGCCAGCAGATCCTCGATCTCACAGACCGGAAAGCGATTGATCGCCTTGAGGGCCTTGCGCGAGTTGGTGCGCAGTTGCTCGCTGATCGCCTCGCCGTAGGGCACCTGGGCCAGCAGATCGACGGTGCGGCGCAGGATCCGCACCACGTCCCCTTCGTCGAGGGAGGTGTTGGCGATCAGGTCACTCCAGCTGGCTCCCTTGGCCCAGGCATGCACCAGACCGGTGAGTTCCGGCTCCCACCACACCGGCACCACCACGGAGCGCTGCTCCTGCTGGCGTTGCAGCTCGCGTCGCAGGCTGCGCAGATCGTGCAGGGCCTCCTCCACCAACGGCGGCGGTGGCCAGCCGCACCAGAGATCGGGGCGATTCACTTCGGTGGAGATCGCCTCCAGCACCGCCGCCAGTTCGGCCGGATCGAGGCCATCGAGATGGCCGCTCATCAGGGCCAGGCCCAGCCACAGCTCGTTGTCACCGCGCAGGGAGGCGACGGTGCGTCCCACCTCGGTGGGCTGCAGCCCGTCCTCGCCGTCCATGGCCCCGAAGAAGCCGAGGATCTCGATCAGGTGCAAGAAGGTGTCCCAGTGGCGATTGGCGCGGTGATGCAAGATCCGCCGCCGTTCGTCGATCTCCAGTTCCAGCTCTTCCATGCGGCGGCGATGCTTCTTGAGCTGCTTGCGATCGCCGAAGCGATGGGCCGGATGCAGCTCCAGCTCCTCTTCCAGCTGGTGCACCAACTCGGCCTGGTGCCGCACCTCGCCGGCCAGGTCGTAGCGGGGGGTGTGCATGTCGTGGCGGCGGGCCATCGAGGCCACCGCCAGGGCCAGACCAGCGCTGATGTTGTTGCCGTGGCGGAGTTCACCGGGGTGGTGCAGGTCGGGCGGATCGAGCTGCTCCACCTGCAGGCAGCTGAGTTCGGCATGCAAGCTCACCACCGCCGCACAGGGCAGCAGGATCCAGACGTTTTCGTCGCTGAGGCAGAGCAGCAGCGGAAACTGGCCGGGGCCAGCCTGCTTGGCGACGATCACCGCCGGGGTCACCCTTCCTTTCAACTGGGGCGCCTTGATGCTCACCAGGGTGCCTTCGCTGGCGAACTGCAACGCCAGGGTGAGTTCGTGGGCCAACGTCTCCTCGGCCTGCTGCTGCAGAATCCGCAGCAGGCGGCGCTCTTCGAGCAAGTGGCCGCGCTGCTTTTCGTAGTCCTCGAAGTCGTCCCAGGGCACATCGGCATCGCCGGCGGCCAGCAGCTCCAGCTGGCCGGTGAGTTCGGCGATGCGGGCTTCGTCCTCGGCCAGGTCCAGGCTCGCGAGATAGCGGCCGAAGCTCCGATCCACCAGCTCCCGCGCCTTGGTCAGGTCGTAGCGCTGCAACAGGTTCAGCACCATGCCGTAGCTGGGGGTGAACTGGCTCACCAGCGGATCGGCGGGACTGGTGGCCAGGGCTCCGGCCTCACGCACCCCTTCAAACCGGCTCTGCACCGTCACCACATAGCCCTGGGTATCCAGGCCCCGCCGGCCAGCCCGACCTGCCATCTGCAGGAATTCGCTGCCCATCAGCGGTCGGTGGCCCCGCTCGGTGCGCTTGGAGAGGGCCGAGATCACCGTGGTGCGGGCGGGCATGTTGATGCCGGCGGCCAGGGTTTCGGTGGCGAACACCACCTTGATCAAGCCCTGCTGGAACAGCTCCTCAATCAATTCCTTCCAGGCCGGCAACACACCGGCGTGGTGGGCGGCAATACCGCGCAGCAGGGCATCGGCGTGGCCGCCATCACGCACTGCCTCGGGGGCCGCCGCCACATAGGCATCGAGGCGGGCGCGGATGCGGGCCTGCTCCTCAGAGGTGACCAGGCACACCTTGCTGAGATCGCGCAGCGACTTGTCGCAGCCGCGGCGGCTGAAGATGAAGTAAATGGCCGGCAGCATCTGGCGCTCCGCCATCTGGGCCACCACGAAACCGATGGGTGGCGCCTCCGGCTGGGGCGGCCGCACCTCTTTGGGGCCCTTGCGGCGGGTGGTTTTCGGAGGCCGCCAGACTTTGCAATTGTCATGCAGCGCCGTGCCTGCGTCGTTGAGCAGGGGATGGAGCCCCTTGGCGCTGCAGAAACTGAAAGCCAGGGGCACCGGACGGAAATCGCTGTGCACCAGCCGGGTGGGGCCATGCACCTTCTCGATCCAGTCGGTGAGCTGGCCGGCATTGGCCACGGTGGCGGAGAGGGCCACCAGCTGCACCCGACTCGGGCAGTGGATGATCGATTCCTCCCAGACGGTGCCGCGTTGGGAATCGTTCATGTAGTGGCACTCGTCGAGCACCACGGCCTCCACATCAGCCAGGGGATCGTCGCCTTCGCGGTCGATCTCCGCGTAAAGCATGTTGCGGAAGATCTCGGTGGTCATCACCACGATCCGAGCCTCACGGTTAAGGCTCAGATCACCGGTGAGTAGCCCGACGTTGTGGTGACCGAACTGGTGGCGGAAATCACGCAGCTTCTGGTTCGAAAGCGCCTTGAGCGGCGTGGTGTAGAAAACTTTTTGGCCATGGGCCAGGGCCCGATGGATGGCGTACTCGCCCACCAGAGTTTTGCCCGAGCCGGTGGGGGCACTTACCACCACCGAATGCCCCTGGCTGAGCGCATCGATCGCTTCCAGCTGGAAGCGATCGAGCGGGAAGGGGAACAGCTCGCCCAGGGGCGGCACGGAGCCGGTGGCGGGGCGGTCGGGCATGGCCTGATCCTATGGGGTGGGGGCTGCCCGCTGAGGCGAGGACGGCGGCAAGACCTCGCCACCGGCTGCCAGACCGCACGGAACCTGTCACCAGAACGGAGCGAGCCGAAGAACTTCAGTCCTCTTCCACCAGCGCCTCGACGCGCCCCGTGTTGACGGCGTCCACCAGGGCGGCGTGATCGCGAACGGTCTGATCGGCATAGGCCAGGGCGAATTGGCCCAGGGCCCGATCGAACTTGTCACCTTTGCCGAGATAGCCGCTGATCCTGGCGCCGTCCCCGGATTTGGCATGGGCGCGGGCCAGGGTCCAGCCGCAGTATTCGCTGTAGCGCGAGAGCTGAACAGCGGCTACCCGTTCGAGTGGGAACGACATCTTCATGTCCCGCAACTGGCGCACATAGAAGTCACGGCCCCGTCGCCCGCGCACCCAGCCCAGAAAGATGTCACTGGAGGACTGGGTCAACCGCTGTCCCATGACGACCCGCTGGCCCTGATTGTCATAGTGACTGGCCTCGGTGTAAGGCTCCAGCACGGAACGGCGCACCTCCTTGACCTGCAGGATCAGCGGATGGTTGTCCTCCGAGAAGAACAATCCGATCAGACAGCGGGTGCCGACACTGCCGATGCCGACCACCTTGACGGCCGCATCTTCGAAGCGATAGCGATCAAACAGAACGCGGCGCTCATCGGAAAGCGTCTGGCGGTAGTCTTCCAGCCCTTCGCGAACGATGGCTTCGAAGTCTTCGATTGCCGGATGGTAAAGAACTGGTGGTTGATCGAGAATGCGGGGTCGGCCGCCGACGTTGGTGATAATCCTGGGGAACAGGTTGTCGATGATCCGCCCGCGGGCTTTTCGGGCCAACGCCTCGCGGCGCTCCTTGGCCCTGGCATCGGGAGCCATGGCAATGATGCTTTCCATATCGAGGCGGCTATACCAGACTTCCAGCGGACTCATGTGCGAGTACTCGCGCAGATGCTGGCGATAGGAGCGCACGCAATCGCGAACGGCCGCCGCTGACGCCGCGTCGTCGAGATCATTCTCGCGACCGGCGACGACCACACTGGTGACCAGACGCTTGAGATCCCACTCCCAGGGAGCTGGGTGAGTTTCATCGAAATCGTTGAGATCAAAGACCAGATTGCGCTCAGGGGTGGCGAACAGCCCGAAGTTCAGAAGGTGGCAGTCGCCGCAGGCCTGCACCTGGACGCCGATGCTGGGTGTTGTCGCCAGGTCATAAGCCATCAAGGCGGCTGAACCGCGCAGAAACGTGAACGGACTGCGCAACATGCGCCCGTAACGAATCGGGATCAACTCCGGCAATCGATCGTGATTGGACTCTTCCAGCACGGCAATCGGATCCCGCCGATCGCCACGCGGCTGCCAGTGCGCGTGATCTTCGCGGGGGATCTGCTGCCGCAGCGCTTTACCGATTGCCACCCGTTCTGGCCTGGCCCGGAATTGGGCCTGGGAGGCGCCGCGGGGGCTGGTCTGTGGTTGATCGTTCATTCAGCTTCTGCTCCTGATGGACCCTAGGGATGGCGGTGTGTGCCGGCATCGCTTGATTCGTCAGAACGTCGACGAGTTCAGCCATCGTGGAAGGGGGTGAGTTGATGGCGTTCCACAGGCAAGATCATCGGTGGCATTGGCAAGCCGCAGGCCGGTCTGGCCCCTAACGGCTTCATTCCCGATCGCTGTTGGCCTTGCCGTCGGTCTTGCCGTCGCGCTTGATCAGCCCCCACGCCATCCCAGACTTGCCCGCGTTCCTGCCCTCAGGACGCTCTGAGCCCCTCCTCCCTTCCCTCCGGCTCCGGCTCCGGCACCGGCACCGACGGCGCTTTGCCCGCGGTGGCAGCTGCTGTGCCGCTTTGGCGCCAGCAGCTGGGCCACGGGCTTGAGGCCTTGCCCGCCGCGCGCCTGCGCCTGCTGCGCAGCCTGGAGCCCGCGGCCAGCGCCCAGTTCCAGCCCTCGTCGGCCACTGGCATGGCGGCAGCCCCAGGCCCGTTGCTGGATCTGGCCAGTAACGACTACCTGGGCCTCAGCCGCCACCCCTCGGTGCTGGCCGCCGCTGCCGCTGAACTGGCGCTCAGTGGCCTGGGGGCCGGCGCTTCACGACTGGTGTGCGGCACCCGGCCGGTGCATCTGCAGCTGGAGGCGGCACTGGCCGCCTGGCTGGGACGCGAGCGGGTCTTGCTGTTCCCCAGCGGCTTCCAGGCCAACCTCGCCGCCGTCTGCGCCCTGGCCGATCGCCACAGCCTGGTGCTGGCCGATCGCCTCATCCACCACTCCTTGCTGGCCGGCGCGCGCTGCAGTGGTGCCCGCCTGCAGCGCTTCGCCCACAACGATCCGGCCGATCTGGAGCGGCGTCTGCTGGCGGCCCGGCGGCAGCGCCCCGCCGGGCGAGTCTTGGTGCTTTGCGAAAGCCT
>CAIZOZ010000264.1 GCA_903934745.1 uncultured cyanobacterium | reverse complement strand
GGCCTCACCACCGCACCAACATTCGCGCTGGCGGCCTGAACAGACACTGCAGCCAATAGCAGCGGCGAGACAAAAAGGCGTAAATCAGGCATGAAAAATGAGCGAGCGATGGCGGAACCATGGCGTTGTCCTCGCAACGGCGAGACAGATCCGCATTGCGCCGCATCCTGCCACAACCTTCCTGTAGGGGTGCCCTGCTGGAGTCTCTATGCCGGTTTCGGCACGTCTTCGTCGCTGCAGGGCCCGATGGCGAAAGCGGCTGCCCCGATGCCTAGGCGAATATCTACCCTCGGCGTCGCCTTCGGCCTTCCCCTTGGCGTTGGCATGGGCCCGATGTCAGCAAAGCCAGTCTGGTGGAGCCGAGTGGATAGCCACGTTGACTGAAACTACCGGTGGCTTTGTTATCGACTACCAGATGTCAGCTGATTTCATCTGTTTTTATACCACCGCACTCTTGCCAGCCATCCAGAAGTTTGCGGAATTCAGCTCGCATCTCACGCAGATCCTTGATGCGTTGCTCGATCGCGGCCATTTTCGATTCAATCGAGCCCTTGAGAGAGGAGCAGTTGCAAAGGCCGGAGCGCCTCACCTCCAGGATTCGGCGCAACTCAGGCAGAGGTACCTCCATCGTCCTGAGGGTGCGGATCAACGATAGTTCCGTATATATGCTTTCATCAAATAGTCTGTAGCCTCCCTCAGATCGCTTTGTCGGACTGATCAGGCCCTGATCGCAGTAGAAGCGAATGGTCTTCACCGGCAGCCCTGAATACTCGGAAACCTGTCCGATCTTCAGGCCAAGGGGACAGGCTGAATTGTCAGCTGGAACGGTTGCCATGGGGAAACCCTCCCGTTCAGAGACCTTGATCTTAAACCTGCTCAGTCGGCCTGAACGGCTCGCGGCCTGCCGCTGCAACCAGCTGGCTGAGCTGGTCAGCTTGAGGCTTTAGATCGACAGATTCAGATTGACAGGTTCAGAAGCTGAAGCTGGTTTTGATCAGGCCACCCAGCTGTTGAAAGCTCTCACCCTGGGGCGTGTTGGCTCCGAGCGGCCGGCTCAGATAAAACAGCGCCGGAGTAACGGCAATGTTGTCTGTCAGCCGAAACTTATACCACCCTTCCCACACGTAATTGCCATCCCGGGGCGTGTCGCCGCCCTGCAGGCTGGTGGCAAAGGTGGCTTGGCCCACACCCAGACCGAGGGCATTGCCCTTGAGCAGAACGTCTTGCCACTGCAGCCCAACGGACCAGGACTGACTATTGCTGACCAGTGCGTTGTTGTTGTCTTCGTTGTCGTAGCTGGTGCTGTTCAAGCCCCAGCCGGCGCTGATGGAGGGCATCCAGCCGGAATGGGCCGGTTGCCAGTAGCCGCTGAGGCCCAGGGCCGAGGTGTTGCCTGGGTTGGTCAAACTATCCAACACAAAGTTGGTGCCGTAGACAACCAGATCGTTGGCATTCTGAATGTATGAATAGATGGCGGCCAGCCCCCACTGCTCCTGGCTGTAGCCGATCTGGATCGTGCCGGTACCGCCGGCACCCTCGCTGGCGAGCCCCCCCGTAGCAGGGTTGCCTCCATCCCCGTTAGCGGCCACATAGTTGGCGCTGACGCTGAAGCCCTGCTGCTGCCACCAGAGCCCGGCACCGGCTCCGAGATTTTTGTTGTAGGCCGCCGGAGCTCCTCCCAGGGTGAGAACGTCGAGGACGGTCTCCGCGGGATAAACGCTGGGCCACAGCGCCAGCATGTCGTCCTGGCCGACGCGCGCTCCGAAGGTGGCGGTGAAGCCGCTGCCCAACGGCCATTGATAGAACAGGCGATCAATCGCCACCACGTCACCGCAATCAGTGCCGCTACCACAGTCTTCCTGGAAGGCCACTTCCAGCTGCGAGAGGCTGCTGGGGCCAGCGCCTCCAAAGCTGCTGTCGGCAAAGTTGCCGGCTCTCAGGTTGGTGCGCAGCAGATCCTTACCGCTGAAGCTGGTGTCGAAGCTGAGTTGGACGTCGTAGTTGATCGTGGTGGCGCCGAAGTCCCCCTGGCTTGCTTTCACCAGGGCAGAGGCGCTGCCGCCGAAGCTATTGGCCCCCAGCACGAACGTGGCCACTCCACTGAGCTTGGTGGTGGTGGAGAATTGGCTGGCTTCCAGGTCGCCCACCTTGGCCTCCAGACCAGCCACACGGCCTTTGAGTACGGCGAGTTCCTGGCTGAACTCCTTGAGCAGACGCTTGAGCTCGTCGGTGACCTCGGTGATCTGATCCAGACAGGCATGGAGCAGGGCGGCCGCCTCGTAGCGGCTCATCTGTTTGGGGCCAGCGAAGCGGCCATTGGGGTATCCGGCCACGCAGCCGTAGCGCTCGATCAGGTTGCTGAGGGCCTGGTAGGCCCAGTCCGTTGGCCGCAGATCGCTGAACTGGCTGATCGCGCTCACCTGCTCCTGGCTGGCGGCGTAGCGGCGGACGCCAGCGAGATCCAGTTCCACAGCGGAGACGCTCAGCGGAGCCAGCAGAGCCAGGGCAGCGGGCAGCGACAACAGAGCCTGGAGCGGACGGGGGCCGTGCATAGCAGCAGATCAACTGCGGCGAATGATAACCATTATCAGGTCCACGTTGAAGGGGTCCGGCCGCTCTCCGGGGCAGCGGCGCCATCCCCGTCACCAGCAGCAGCCATCCACCGGTGGCGCCGGGCGCCACGACGCCGACGAGTTCACCCCCCAAACGCAGCCGCATCCATCAGTTGTATTCACCAGGCATGTCCTGCTTGGTCACGGTGACGCGGCCCACCTTCTGACCAGACAGGCGCAACAATTCATCGCCGGAGAATTCGTAGCCCAGCCCCAGGGCGATCTGAGCCACGTCATCGGCCGTTGCCGCCGCCAACACCGACTGGCGCAGGCCCGCTTCGTCCTGCATCCGTGCCAGAAAGGCTTTCAGCTGTTCGATCGACATGGCTGGCTTTGCACGGTTCCCCGGCGCAGGGTGACGAGATCCAGATCTATCTTGACCGGCCGCTCAAGCACCAGGTGCCGATCCAGCGGCTCCCGCGGGGCCTCGTTCCGCCAGCAGGGTGGTGACCATCAGCCGCAGGGTCTGGCGATTACCGCCGGCCTGGCGCCAGCTTTCCAGCCACTGCATCAGCGGCGAGGCCACGCCATCGGCCCCGGCCGTGGTGGCGAGGCCAAGCCTGGCCAGAAAAGCGCTGGCATCGTCCAGGCAGCACTCCCCCTCTCCGAAACCAGCCAACAGCGGATCAAGGGCCGCATGCAGGGTTTCCAGATCGGCATCACTCAAGGCGGGTAGGGGTTCGGCCATCGCTTCAGGCGCAGAAGATCCCCCAGCGGGGAGAGGGGCCCAGGCCTGGCTCCAGGCGCCGGCTCCTAGGCTGGCTCCCATCTTCCCTTGACCACCCACGTCCGGCGTGGCCCCGTGCTGAAGATCTGCCTGCAGCTGCTTGTCTGTCTCCTCCTCGCCCTGCGGGCCCTGGCTGTGATCGGCTCTCTGCGTCGGGCCTGGCTCGGGAGCAGCCGGCGAGAGCCGGCGCTGGCCGCCCAATTCCACCAGGAGCTGCGGCGCCGGGGCCTGTTGCTGTCCCCGCCGATCTCCGAGCTCGAAGGCAGCGCCTGAACCGCGCCTCCAGGGGGCGCTCAATGGCGGCGCGACGGTGCACCGGCCAGGTGATGGATGGCATGAATCGCCACGCCCCAGAGCTGGCCAGCCAGCTCGTCATCGCCGCCCAACGGCAGAGGCGGGGTGTGGGCGTCACTGGCCAGCAACCACAGGCGGCCATCGCGGCGGCCGAGGCGCCGCAGGACGAAGCTGCCGTCCTGCACCGCCACCACCACCATTCCGACCCGAGGCTCAACACTGCGATCAATCACCAGCAGATCACCATCAACGATGCCATCGCCGCGCATCGCATCCCCCTCGACCCGCATGAAGAAGGTGGAGAGGGGGGAAGGGATCAGTTCCTGATTCAGATCAATGCGCGCTTCGACATAATCATCGGCTGGGCTGGGAAAGCCGGCGGCAACGGACTCGCCCACCAGGGCGCAGAGGTGCGGTGGACTCTCGGCCCACAGGGCGACGGGAAGCCCGGGAGACAACAGCGAGAGAGGCACAGCGCTACGGGAGCGAGGAGTACACATGTCCTAGCAGCCATGGCGGTGGCCGGGGCGGCTGATTACCGCTGCGGGCTGGTGGGACTGGCTGCAGCGAATACGTGCGCTGACGGGCTGAGTCGGCGGCACCCAGGGCAGGCCGGCGCTGACGCGACGCTGGGCCTGGCGGCTGGCAAGGGCCGGGGCGCCCCCTGGCAACGGCCGTAGCCGGCGGCGCCAGGGGAGCACAGGCGTGTGGCCATCTGCTGACAGGGGTGATCCCAGACGGACTTAATCCCGGAAACTTTCCGCATCAATCGCCATGCGCAGCCAAATGACGGATAAGAACATCATTTCCCGTCTGGCTTCCTTGAGCATGCGACAGCTGCGGGACGTGGCTCGCAGCCTCGGCATCAGTCGCTACAGCGCCCAGGACCGTGAAGGGCTGGCCGAGGCGATCAGCAAGAGCGCCGATCATCGGGCGGCCGAGGTGATCGAGGCCGAGATGGCCCCCGCCAGCCGCCCCGCCGTCGAAACCCGCGTCGTCTTCCTGCCCCGCGATCCCCAGTGGGCCTACGTCTTCTGGGACATCTCCGACCCTGATCGCCAGCAGGCCCTGGCCGCCGGCGCCTCCCAGCTCTGCCTGCGCGTCGCCGATGTCACCGGCCTCAG
>CAIZOZ010000263.1 GCA_903934745.1 uncultured cyanobacterium | reverse complement strand
GATAACGAGCGCGCACATCGCGGAAGGCCTCGCGGGAGGCGCTGTAGGAGGCGCGGGCCGCCACGATCTGGCCGAGGGCAGCCCGATGGTCGTAGAAGGCGGCCTCAAGCCGCTGCCGAATCGCATTGCGCTGCCGTGCCAGGTTCTGATCGGTGCGGGCCGCAGCGGTGCGGCTGGCGGCCACGGCGCCAGCCGTGACACCACCATCAAAGAAGCGCCAGTGCAACTGCAGGCCGGCGGCCCAGTCGGCGCTCTGATTGAGCAGCTGGGGGATATGGGCCGAGCCGCAGCAGCCCTCCAGCTCGATCAGGGGCTGGGTGATCACGCCCTCGCCGTAACCGGCGGCAGCCACCAGCCGCAAACTCGGCAGGAGTGTGGCGGCACGGCGATCAGCCTGGCGCAGCAGGGCATCGCGGGCGGCCTGCAGAGCCTTGAGCTGGGGGTTGTCGCTCCAGCCGCGCAGGATCGTCGGCTCCAGCTCCAGCGGCCAGGGGGGCTGGAGCCGCACCGCCTCGCTGGCCCGCAAGCTGACGTCGAAGGGCACATTGATCAGGTTGCTGAGCTGGCGCTGGCGGCTGAGCCGCAGCGCTTCGGCCTGCTCCAACCGATAACGGCTCTGTTGCAGGGTGGCTTCGGCCCGTAGCAGATCCAGCCGGGGCACCAGCCCCACCTGCTTGAGGGCCGCCACCTGATCACGCACCACCGTGTCGCTGGCGACCACGGCCTGACGGATGCGCTGCAGCTGATCGGCCAGTTGCAGGCCGTAGTAGGCGACGCTGACATCCAGCTGCAGCTGGCGCAGCCGATCGGCGTAGCGCTGGCGCGAGGCGATCAGGCTGGCGTCGGCTTCGGCGATGGCGGCGGTGCGGCCCGGACTGATCAACTCCCAGCCCAGCTCCATCCGAGCCGCCGCGGCACCGACGTTGGTCTGCACCACATTCCAGCCCTGGTTTTTGACCAGGAAAGGCGAGCCCACCGGGTAGAAGCCGACGTTGTCACTCCAGACCGTGCTGTAGGAACGCTCCTGGCGATAGCCGCCCGCCAGGTTGAAGCCCAGCTCCGGCCACCAGCGCCCGCGGGCCGAACCGGCCAGATCCTGCTGCTCGCGCACGTCCAGCACAGTGGCGGCCAGATCGGGATCGTTGCGCAAGGCCACCAGGAGGGCCTCAGCCAGCGTGAGCCGCTGGCGCCGCTGAATGCGCACCGCCGCCAACGTGGTGGGCAGGGCGGTGACGGCCGGCGCCGGCAGGCTCTGGAGTAAGGCCGCCTCAGCCGAGGCGGGGCCCTGCGCTTCGGCAGCATCAGCAGGGTCCGCCGAGCCCGGCAGCAGGCTGCGATCCAGCAGTTCCAGATCGTGCTGGAAGCCTTGCAGACTGCGCAACAGTGCCGCAGACGGCGGAGGCAGTCGCGGCGGTTGGGGCGCAGCGATCAGCGGCTGGGCCAGAGCTGGCGGCCAGGCCACCAGCAGCCCGCAGGCCAGCCCAGGCACGCAGCGCCGCCAGCGAGGCCGAATCATGGCGGGTCGCTGCTGGCGGGTGGCCGTGACGGCGGTGGCGCGGCAGCCCCTGGCTGGGAAGTGGGAGGCACCGCCTGGGAAGCCTGCATCAGATCGTGGAGCCCCAGGCTGGTGCGCGCCAGGCAGCCGATCGAGAAGCAGATGGCAGCGCTACCGAACAGGCCCAGCTTCGCTTCCTGGGTCTCGCCGTCGATGCGGGTCATCGCCAGCAGCACCACGCCGGCAGCCAGCCAGGGCAGGGTGACGATCATGGCGATCTG
>CAIZOZ010000262.1 GCA_903934745.1 uncultured cyanobacterium | reverse complement strand
CCACCGCGGCCCCGATGACGCCGGCCTGTGGTGCGAGCCGGCCGCCGGCCTCGCCCTGGCCCACCGGCGCCTGGCGATTCTCGACCTCACGCCCGCCGGGCAGCAGCCGATGGCCAGCGCCACCGGGCGCTATCTGATTGCCTTCAACGGCGAGATCTACAACCACCTCGCCCTGCGGCGGGAGCTGGAGGCCAAGGGGTTGCTGCGGCAGCCCTGGCGGGGCCACAGCGACACCGAGACCCTGCTGGCGGCCATCGAGGCCTGGGGCTTGGAGGCGACGCTCCAGCGCAGCGCCGGCATGGTCGCCCTCGCCCTCTGGGACCGGCGCGATCGGCTGCTGCAGCTGGCCCGCGATCGCTTTGGCGAAAAGCCGCTGTACTACGGCTGGCTGCAGCTCGATGGCCAGCGGGTGCTTGCTTTTGCCTCCGAGCTGGCCGCCCTGCGGGCCTTGCCGGGTGCGGCGGCAGCGGTGGACCCGGCGGCCCTGGCCGCCTTCCTGCGGCTGGGCTGCATCCCAGCGCCCCTCTGCATCCAGGCCGGGGTGCAGCAGCTGCCGCCGGGTCAGCTGCTGGTGCTTCCTGCCGGCCCCGAGGGAGTAGCGCCGGAACGTCTGCCCACCCCCCGGCGCTGGTGGGATCCAGTGGTCGTGTCCGCCGGCGCCGCCGCCGCGGCGTTCAGCCGCGAAGCCGATGGCCTGCAGGCCCTGGAGGCGGCTCTGCAGCAGGCGATCGCGGAGCAGGCGATCGCCGATGTGCCTCTTGGTGCCTTCCTCTCCGGCGGCATCGATTCCTCCCTGATCACCGCCCTGCTGCAGCGCCAGAGCAGCCGGCCGGTGCGCAGCTTCACGATCGCCTTTCCCGATGCCGGCGGCGGCGAAGCCGGTTTCAACGAGGCGCCCTTCGCCCGGGCCGTGGCCGCCCATCTCGGCACCGATCACACCGAGGTGGCCCTCACCGCCGCCGATGCCCAGGCCCTGATCCCGGCCCTGCCGCGGCTCTACAGCGAACCCTTCGCTGACTCCTCCCAGCTGCCCACCCATCTGGTCTGCCGCGAGGCTCGCCTCAGTGGCCTCAGCGTGGCCCTCAGCGGCGATGGCGGCGACGAGCTGTTCGGCGGCTACAACCGCCACCGCCTGGCGCCGGCCCTGCAGCGGCGCTTCGGCCCGCTGCCGCTGCTGTTGCGCCGCGCCCTGGCCCGGGGGCTGGAGCACGGCCCCGTCTCCGCCCGCGGCCTGGCTCGCGACAAGCGCCAGAAGCTCGCCGCCGCCATCCGCGCCGCCGGCTCCCTGGCCGACCTGCAGGCCGCCCTCACCAGCGTCTGGCCCGATCCGGCCGCCTTGTTGCAACCGCAGTGGGCGGCCCGCGCCCAGGCTGCCGCCAGCAGCCAGATCCCGCTCCCGCTGCCGGCGGCGCCGAGCCCGGCCGAGCAGCTGATGCTCGCCGATGCCCTCACCTACCTCCCCGCCGACATCCTGGTGAAGCTGGATCGGGCCGCCATGGCCGTGGGCCTCGAAACCCGCGCCCCCTTCCTCGATCACCGCGTCGCCGAGGTGGCCTGGAGGCTGCCCCTGGCGATGAAGATCCGCTCCGCAGCGGCCGGCGCCAGCGGCAAGTGGGCCCTGCGCCAGATCCTGTTTCAGTACGTGCCCCGCGAGCTGCTGGATCGGCCCAAAGCCGGTTTCGCCATG
>CAIZOZ010000261.1 GCA_903934745.1 uncultured cyanobacterium | reverse complement strand
GGCTGATCCAGGAGCACGGCCATTCCCAGGTGTGGAACCTGCAGGGGGGCATCGATGCCTGGAGCGTGAACGTGGATCGCTCGATTCCCCGCTACAGAAACCCCTTCATGGCTCTGCGCCATGGATCACCGTGGCTGAATCGCCGCAGTGTATCCCCGCGGCGGTGGCCGGTGCTGGCGGCCGGCTCCCATGTCGGGCCGCGACGGTGTGACGCCGGCAGCGCAGCAGAGTCCGGTCGATCCCTACGATCCAGAGATCACATAACACGAATCGGGTTGGACACCCTGCCGCGGCGGCAACAGGACGTGCTCAGAGCCACGGTTCGGCATTACGTCGACACGGTTGAGCCCGTGGGCAGCAACACCCTGGTGCGTCGCTTCGGCCTGCCCGCCAGCCCTGCCACCGTGCGCTCGGCCATGGGGGCCCTGGAACTGCGGGGCCTGCTCACCCAGCCCCACACCTCCGCCGGCCGCATCCCCAGCCAGCAGGGCTATCGGCTGTACGTGGATCAGCTGCTGCCCGAACCCGGCTCGGCCGCCCGCCAACTGGAGCGGGAGCTGGCGGGGGTGAGCCTGCAGTGGGCTGCTCTCGACGACCTGTTGCTGCATCTGGCTCGCCGCCTGGCCGATCTCACCGGCCTGCTCAGCCTGATCACCCGACCCCAGCGCCAGCGACCGCAGCTGCAGGCGATCCGGCTGGTGGCCAGCAGTGACCGGCTGCTGGTGTTCCTGGTGCAGAGCTCGGCGCTCACCACCAGCCTCAACCTGCGGCTACCCAGCGGCGCCGAGCGGGAGCTGCCGATCCTGGAGCGCTGGACCAACGACCGCCTGCGCCACCCGGATGGTCAGATCCCCTGGGAGCGCCTGCCGGAGGAACTGCGCCGCAGTGGCGATGTGCTGCGCCAGGCCCTGGAGCACCACGAACGGCTGCGCTGCGCTGACCT
Organism: uncultured cyanobacterium; assembly: GCA_903934745.1. Classification (GTDB taxonomy): domain Bacteria; phylum Cyanobacteriota; class Cyanobacteriia; order PCC-6307; family Cyanobiaceae; genus Cyanobium. The sequence continues at coordinate 1,545 of CAIZOZ010000261.1, read as the reverse complement.
GGACGGGGTGGTGGCGGCGGGCCTGGGCGGACTGCTAGGCCAGCCGGAATTCAGCCGCACCTCCAGCCTGTTGCCCTTGGTGCAACTGGTGGAACATCAGCCCGAGCAGGTGCTGGGCCCCTGCCTGGGGCCCGAAGCCCCCGTCGATTCGATCTGGATCGGCAGGGAGCACCCCCACCGGGCCCTCGAGGCTTGTTCGGTGGTGCAGGCCCCCTATGGCACCGCCGATGGCGACTGCGGCCATGTGGTGCTGGTGGGACCGATGCGGATGGCCTACGCCACCGCCCGCTCCGCCGTGCGCTCGGTGGCGACGATCCTGCAGCGACTCCTGAGCTGAACGAGGCACCGAACTTCCACCATGACTTATTGCGTCGCCTTCCTGCTCGAGAAGGGCCTCGTCTTCGCCTCCGACTCCCGCACCAATGCCGGCGTGGACTACATCTCCAGCTACAGCAAGCTGCATGTGTTCCAGCCGGCTGAAGATCGGCTGTTCGTGATCATGGCGGCCGGCAATCTCGGCACCACCCAGGCCGTGCTCAACCGCATCCGCCGTGACATCGACCGGCACCATGAAGCGGCGACGGAGCGGGCCGATCGGAAACCGGCAGCCGACGGCCCAGCCTGCCGCGCCGACGGCCCACCCGCAGCCGCCGCACCGGGTGCAACATCCAGCGCACCGCCGACCCTGCTCACCGCCCGCTATCTGTTCGAGGCCGCCGACTACATCGGCAAGTTGAGCGTGGATGTGCAACGGCAGTTCAGCACCTCGCTGCGGGAGGCGGGCGCCACCGGCGAGGCCAGCTTCATCCTCGGCGGCCAGATCGCCGGCGAAAAGCATGGGCTGTATCTGATCTATCCCCAGGGCAATGCGGTGATGGCCACGGCAGAAACCCCTTTTCTGCAGATCGGCGAGAGCAAATACGGCAAGCCGCCGCTCGATTACATCGGCCACAGCCGCCTCTCGCTCGAGGATGCCGCCCGTCTCTGCCTGGTGTCGCAGATCATCACCCGCCGCGCCAATCTCACCGTGGGGCCACCGTTTGAAATCGCCTTGGTGCCCGCCAATCAACTGCGGGTGTCTCGCCGGGTGAAGCTGGAGAAAGACTGCGACGAAGTGAACCGCTCCATGGAAGTGTGGACCCGCACGATGCAGGAAGGCCTGCAGCGGCTGCCTCGCTTCGCCTGGGAACAGGATCCGCTTTAAGAGTTTGCAGAAAAACCAGCCCACGAGCCAGTTTTCCATAGGCATGAGCTGATTTCCGACTCAAAAAGATGGATCGGCGGCTGTCAGGTCCGCAAACAGCCCGATTTCAGCATCGTTGGCCTGTTTGCAAAGCATTGGTTGTGCCCTTTTGGATACACCTCTGGGCAACAGGCTGTTCATGCCGCCCTAATTGACCGACACAAGTCTGAGAACCCTTGCGAAAGAACGGGTCTCAGGTCATTGGGTGGGCAGGGAGCCATGAGAACTTGGGGCTACGAAACCAATCCAATCCCCAGTGGCATCCCATGCCCGGCTCCATGCTGAGCTGATCGGCCTGTTGC
>CAIZOZ010000260.1 GCA_903934745.1 uncultured cyanobacterium | reverse complement strand
TTTTTCTTTTGACGGGACCTCACACCTTCACTGCTCGTTTCGTCCAGTGGTTCACCCGGCTTTCGCCTGGGCTGCACTCTCGTATCGACCGATACGAGCTCCCTGGGTCGGTTCCGCTATCCTTACCCTTATCAGGCTCGATTAACTTCCTCTCCTCAAGAACACTCGACGCAGTGAAAGCGTCAGTTCCTAAACTTCTTTGGTTGTCCAGGTGCTACCGCTCTCTCCCCTCTCGGGGATCTCGCGGCGCGTCGCCTCCCGGCGACTTGTGAAACCTACAACACCGGCGGCTTTCGCCTCCTTCGTTGTAGATCGCCCCGGCTGGTCGGCTCGCGCCGTTCCGTTTGGGACTTGGTGAACCTAGCAGCTCACCCTTCCGGCCCTTCCTTGTGTCTTCCAGTTCGAGGCGTTTCACCGCTCGTTCCTTCAGCCACTCCGTTGGGACGGCCGCTCGGTTTCCCGCGCAGTCCAAAATCATACCACCCTTCCTGGCCAGCAACCTCCAATCAGGACGTTCACCGTTGCCAGCCGGGGCAATCTCAGCCCTCGAGCTGCCTGAAGAGCGCCATCACCGCCGGGCGATGGCGCTCCAAAGCCCTGTGGCAGCTTGATTCTTGTGCTTGGAAACGCCCGGGGGGCGCAAAGCTGATCTCCAACGGAAACCTCAAGGCCACCACCCAGCCCTACAGGTGAGTGATTGCAGACAGAGTGGCGATCAAGCCTCGGTGCTTGCCGCCCTGACCTGGGCCTGACCACTGGCCCCCTGACCACGAGCCCTGGAACGCATCGGCCAACGCAGGGAGGCGGCTACAGCCAGCTCCCAGCCCGCTGGAAAGCAAAAAACCAAGCTGGCGGTTGCAGAACCTGCTGTGCAGGGCTCCCAGAGCATCGATCAGGCCGTTCGGGCACCTGTGGCTCAACCAGAACGCTCCTGGGCCTTTGTGACCTGCTTCCTTGATCACCCTGGCGTCCCGCGCTGCGAGCCTGGAGACCTCCAGCCAGCCTGACCTGGGCCCTTGTCGCCACGCCGGGGGCACGCCAATAAAAAAAGCCGCGGGGTGAGCCGCGGCCTGATGGGTGAGGAGAGATCCAGTTCAACCCGTTGGACTCAGAACAGACCCAGGGTGAGGGACTTATCGATTGGCAGGGCCGCACCGATACCGAGGTAGATGGTGAAGAAGGTTCCGAAGAGGAAGGCAGCCATCGCAACCGGCCGACGGAATGGATTCTGGAACTTGTTGAAGCTTTCGATGAAGGGAATCAGCATGAGTCCCAGAGGAACCATCGTCTGCAAGGCAATGCCCAGCAGCTTGTTAGGCACAACCCGCAGGATCTGGAACACGGGGTACAGGTACCACTCGGGCAGGATCTCCAGTGGCGTGGCGAAGGGATCCGCCTTGTCCAGCAGCATCGCCGGATCGAGAACCGCCAAGCCCACGATGCAGGCAAAGGTTCCCATGATCACCACAGGAAAGATGTAGAGCAGGTCGTTGGGCCAGGCCGGCTCACCGTAATAATTATGCCCCATGCCCTTGGCCAGCTTGGCCCGGAGCTTGGGATCGGTGAGATCAGGCTTCTTGAGGATGTGCATGGTTCAGGGCGCGTTGGGGCAGCGTAGAGGGGTTGACGTCGATCAGAGGGGACCGGAGATGCCCTGCTTACGAATCATCAGGAAGTGGATCAGCATGAACACGGCGAGCAGCCAGGGCAGCACGAAGGTGTGCAAGCTGTAGAAGCGGGTGAGGGTGGACTGGCCAACGCTTTCGCCACCGCGCAGCAGTTCAACCATGAAATCGCCGATGACGGGCACAGCAGCCGGCACACCACTGACGATCTTCACAGCCCAATAACCGACTTGATCCCAGGGAAGGGAGTAACCAGTGACACCGAAGGAGACGGTGATCACGGCCATGGTGACGCCAGTGACCCAGGTGAGTTCACGGGGCCGCTTGAAGCCGCCGGTGAGATAAACCCGGAACACATGCAGGATCAGCATCAGCACCATCATCGAGGCGCTCCAGCGATGCACGGAGCGGATCAGCCAGCCGAAGCTGACATCCGTCATCAGGTACTCGACAGAGGTGTAGGCCTCGACCACCGTCGGCTTGTAATAGAAGGTCATCGCGAAGCCAGTGGCGAACTGGATCAGGAAGCAGACCAGGGTGATGCCGCCAAGGCAATAAAAAATGTTGACGTGCGGTGGCACGTACTTGGCTGAGACATCGTCGACGATGGCCTGGATCTCCAGACGTTCGTCAAACCAGTTGTAGACGGGGCTCTTGGCGTCGGGTGCGGCAGGAGACGAGTTCGCCATGCAGCCTTGGGACTTGGGTTGCGAGAGTCTACCGATTGTCCTGGCCCCCCCGTGAGCGAAGCGCCCCCACCTTCGAACCCTGCTCAACCCTTTGCAACAGGGACCCAACGCCTGCTGGGCAGCCTGCTCAGCCTGTTGACCATGTTGGCCCTGCTGCTGCCTGCGGATCTGGGCCCCGCCCTGGACAGCGCTCAGCCGGCCCTGGCCCTCAGCGACGTCCAGCAGCTGGTGGTGGACGCCTGGCGGCTGGTGAACCAGAGCTACGTCGATCCCGCCCGACTGGAAGCGGTGCAGTGGCGTCGACTGCGCCAGAAAACACTCGAGCAACCGATCATCAGCTCCGCCCAGGCCTACGACGCGATCGAGTCGATGCTGGAACCGATCGGCGACCCTTACACCCGGATGCTGCGGCCCGCCGACTTCGGCAGCCTGCAGTCCAACACCCGCGGCACGGTCTGTGGTGTGGGCCTGCAATTGGGCCTGCGGCCCAGCGACCAGGCGATCGTGGTGATCGCCCCGCTGGCTGGCTCACCGGCAGCCGAGGCCGGTATCGCCTCCGGCAGTGAGCTGGTGAGCGTGAACGGCCGCAGCACCAGGGAGCTGGGATTGGAGGCCACGGCAGCCTCCCTGCGCGGGGACGCCGGCAGCGAGGTGATCGTGACGCTGATCCCCCCCGGCAAGGATCGGGCCCGGGAGATCGTGCTGAAACGGCGGCAGGTGGATCTCCAGCCGGTGCGAGCCGCTGCGCTGACCCGAGCCGGCCACCGCCTCGGGGTGCTGCGCATCACCCAGTTCAGTGAGCCGGTACCCCAGCAGGTGCGTGACGCCCTGCAGGCGTTCAACCAGGCCAGCCCGGGCCAGAAGCCGATCGAAGGCCTGCTGCTCGATCTACGCAACAACTCCGGCGGCCTGGTGCAGGCGGGACTGGCCGTGGCCAACAGCCTGCTCGACGCCGAACCGATCGTCGAAACCCAGGATCGGGGCGGCATCAGCGATCGTCAGGTGGCCGGAGCAGGCAGCCTCTACGCCGGACCGATGCTGACCCTGGTGAATGGCGGCACCGCCAGCGCCAGCGAGATCCTGGCTGGTGCCCTTCAGGACAGCGGTCGTTCGCCCCTGGCCGGTAGCCGCACCTACGGCAAAGGCCTGATCCAGACCCTGATCCCGCTCGGCAATGGCAGCGGCCTGGCTGTGACGGTGGCCCGCTACCTCACCCCCAGCGGTCGTGATATCCAGAATCTGGGCATCGAACCGGATCTGCAACTCACCGAACCGGAGCCCCTCAACCCCGGCGGCAGCGACGATGACTGGCTGGAACAGGCCGAAGCACTTCTGATTGCGGCCATCGAGGCCGCTCGGCAACCATGAGCCAACGCACCTATCACGATCCCCTGCATGGGGCGATCAGCCTCGATCACGCCGAACCGGCCGAAGCCCTGGCCATCGACCTGATCGACACCGCCCCCTTCCAGCGCCTGCGGCGGATCCGCCAGCTCGGCACCGCCTACCTCACCTTTCACGGTGCCGAATCCAGCCGCTTCACCCATTCCCTCGGGGTGCTGCACCTGGCCCGGCTGGCCCTCGACCATCTGCTGCGCCTGGCCCCGGCGCTGGCCGAGCATCGCCGTGCCCTCTACGCGGCCGCCCTGCTGCACGACGTCGGCCACGCTCCCTTCAGCCATTCCGGTGAGGAGATGTTCGGCCTGCGCCACGAGAGCTGGTCGGGGCGACTGATCCGGGAACATCCGGCCCTGCGCGATCGACTTGAAGCCGAACGGCCTGGCCTGGCCAATGAAGTGGCTGATCTGCTCGAGCACGGCCGCCATCCCTGCGGCGCCATCAAGGCCCTGGTGAGCAGCCAGCTCGACTGTGATCGCCTCGACTATCTGCTGCGCGACAGCCTCAGCACCGGCACCAGCTACGGCCAACTGGATCTCGAGCGGATCCTGGCCAGCCTCACCCTGGCTCCCGACGGCAATCTGGCGGTGCATCCCAAGGGGCTGCTGGCCGTGGAGCACTACCTGGTGGTGCGCCAGCTGATGTATCGCACCGTGTACAACCACCGGCTCAACGTGGTCAGCACCTGGCTGTTGATGCGGGCAATTGCCGTGGCCCGGCGTCTGGGCGAGGCCCTGGTCTGGGCAGATCGCCCCATGGCGCGTTGGCTCTGGCAGGCGGACTCCCTCACCATTGACGATTTTCTGGCCAACGACGACATCCGCACCGGCTACCACCTGGCCCGTTGGCGCGAAGAGGGACCTGCTGAGTTAGCCGATCCCTGCCGCCGCCTGCTGGATCGCCAGCTGCTGCGGGCCACCGATATGAGTGATCGGTCCAGCAGCCAACGGCTGGAGCTGCTGGCCGTGGCCCGGCAACTGGCCACGGCCGCCGGGCTGGAACCGGAAGGCTGCTGCGGCCTCCAACAGCGATCCAGCCGGGGATACAACATCTACAAAGGAGGCCTGCGGCTCTGGGATGGCCAGCGGCTGGAGGCGCTGGAGCAACGGTCCGCCCTGGTGGACACCCTGGCCCGGACCCAGCAGAGCGCCTGGCTGATCCACCCTGTCGAGATCAAGCAGGCGCTGGCCGAGCGGCTGCTGCTGGATCATCCGGCGGACGGCAGGGCCCAGGCCTCCTAGGTTTCGCTCGCCTGCACTGCGCGTTGATGGCCGCCGTACTGATTCCGGCGCTGGCCCCGCAGCAGAGCCACGAGCTGCGCCTGCCCGCCGGCACTGGGGGCGCCAGCGCCCAGCAGGAGGTGACCTATGCCCTCGGTGTTCAGCAGCTCCAGGGCACCCTGCTGCTCGATGCCAGCGATTGGCTGCTGCTGCTTCCGGAGCTGCGCAGCCTGCGCCAACAACTGCGGCGGCACAACCTGGCGCTGATTCGCGTGCGCGCCCAACGCCCCGAAACCCTGGTGGCCGCCGCGGCCCTCGGTCTCGAGACCGAGGCGGCGACGACAGCAGCGGTGACGGCAGCGACCGCCAGCCCGGACAGCGCGAACGCCCCGGACGCTGGACTGACGATCCACCGGGGCACCCTGCGCTCCGGCGACCATCTGCAGAGTCAGGGCTCGGTGTTGCTGCTGGGGGATGTCAACCCGGGCGCCAGGATCAGCGCCGCCGGCCACGTGCTGGTGTGGGGACGGCTGCGGGGCGTGGCCCATGCAGGCGTCCAAGGCGATCGCAGCGCCCAGATCGTGGCCCTGCATCTGCGGCCCCTGCAGTTGCGCATCGCCGATGCGGTGGCCCGGGGCCCGGCCGATCCGCCGGCGGACGGCCAAGCCGAAGCCGCTCACCTGGTGGACGGCGAAATTCGCATTGATCCGGCCTCACCACACTGGCCCCTGCCTGAAGGAGTTCCAGGCTGACTGGCACGCTCGGCATCGCGCAGCGGCCTGGCTGGGCAGCAAGCCCAACGGCGGGCTCCGGGCCCTGGCTCAGCGGTTGATCACCCCCAGGCCCCCCAAGACACCGGCGCAAGCCATGAACCACAACGGGGAGATGCGGGTGCGCAGCATCAGCACACAGACCACCAGGGACACCACCACCCCGGCGGCATTGGTGTCGGCCGTATGCAGAATCTTGATGCCGACCTGAAACAGGATTCCCAGGGTGATCGGCCCCAGACCACGCTCAAAGGCGATGCGCCAAGGAGAATCCTTCAACCGGTTCCAGCTGAGACAAGCCAGCACCATCAGCAAGGTGGAAGGCAACAGAATCGCCAGCTCGGCGCCATAGCCGCTGAGCAGGGCCCACCAGGGTCCCTCCGGCCAGGCGGCCCCCAGGCCAAGCAGGCCGACCAGCATCGAACTGGGCCCGGGCGCCGCTTCCGCCAGGGCATAGAGATCCGCGAACTGGGAAGAGGTGAGCCAGCAGAACTGATCGACGCTGAGATGCTGGTATTCGCTCAGCAGGGTGTTGCCGCCACCGAGAGAGAACAGGGACAGGCCCAGGAAGGTGCCGAGCACCTGGAGCAGATGGCCCAGATCGGTCAGCGATGTCGGTGGGCAGTGGGCCGCCATCAGCACATGCGGCAGGATCACGGCTGGCTCCCCGAGCTGGAGCTGCGCGGCCAGTACCAGGCCATCGCCAGCGGGCCGGCGATCAGCACCACCGGCACCAGCCGCAGGTGGAAAAACTGCATCGCCACAAAGGTGGCGGCGGCCAGCAGCAGGGCCACGGGATCCTTCCAATACTGATCAAGGATCTTGAAACCCATCGACAGGGCCATACCGGCGGCGGCCGCCACCACCCCGGCCAGCACCCGGTCCACCGCTGGCAGCGTGTGAAACGAGAAGTAGGCCACGCCCAACAGCATCAGCAAGCTGAAAGGCACCAGCAACATGCCCGCCAGGGCCACCAGGGCGCCACTGAGGCCCCGGAAGGCGGCGCCGATGTACACGGCCATGTTGATCTGATTCGGCCCGGGGAACAGGCGCGCCACGGTCAGACCGGTGAGGAACTCCTCGTTGCTGAGCCAGCCGCGTTGCTCCACCACAATCCGCTGGCTCCAGGCCGAAAGGCCACCGCCGAAGGCCGAAAGGGCCACCTGGAGCATGCCGACGAAGAGCTCCCGATGGCTGGGGGGCTGCTCATTCATGGACGAAATGGGGATCCGGGGGCAGTTCGCCGGCCTCGTGCAGGCTGGGATCGAGCGGATCGGGAGCGGCGTACTTCTTCGCCTCGTTCCAATCAGCCTGAAACACCAGCTTCAGGCGCTCCACCACCTCGGGGGCATCGCTTTCGATGCCCAGTTCGCGGCGTAAATCAAAGGCACTGCGATCGATGTTCATCGAGCCGGTCTGGGCATAGAGGCCATCGACCAGAATCAACTTGGCATGCAGTTTGAGGTGCTGCTGGCGGCGCACCTTGACCCCGAAGCGCTGCATGATCCGCAGCGACGAGAAGGTGTCATAGATGTCCCAGTCGCTGATGCCGTGCTTGCCGCCGCAGAGCACCCGCACCTTGACGCCCCGATCGCGGGCGCAGACGATGCGCTCGAGGATCACCGCATCGACAAACTTGGGGTGCTGGATCCAGAGGCTGCTGCTGGCGGCATCGATGATGCGGGCCATCTGGCCGCGGCTGTGGGCGCTGCTCCAGACCAGGCCCACATCCAGTTCAGGGACGAAGAAACTGCGATGCCAGTCCGCCTCGAACCCGGCGATCACCTGGGCCACCACGGCGGAATTCTGGCTGACGATGCCGTAATCGCGGGTTTCGGTGAAGTACTTGTCGGAGAGGTTGAAGGTGGCGATCAAGACCGCCTGCTGGTCGATCACCATCGACTTCTCGTGGGTGACCGGAAAGGCATCGGAGGTCCAGGCGGTCTCGATGCCGGCCGCCTGAAGCCGGGCAAAGGCCTCATCGTTCCAGCGATCGCCGCCGGAGGTGTGGGGGTTGAGCATCACCCGCACCTGCACCCCCCGCTCCTGGGCCCGCTGCAGGGCTTGCTCAATGGCCTCCGACTGGAGCTTGAACTGCTTGAGCAGCAGCTGCTCTCGCGCCGTATCGATCAGCTCCACCACGGAGCGGCAGCCGTCGTCCGGCATGACCACCAGACGCTGATGGGGATGGAGAAGCTCAGCCAACATGGAGGTCAAGACAGGGCAAGGTTCTGGAGGTGTGGGAGTGGGAGCTGACGCGCAACGGCGCCACCAGGTGTTGAAACCTGGCGGCGGGAGCGGCTGCGCCGACGTAGCCTGCGCCGACGCCGTTGGACGCCGTGACGACAGCTTCCGCACGCATCATTCTGATCTGCTCTGGCAAGGGGGGTGTGGGCAAGACCACCCTCACCGCCAACCTGGGCATTGCCCTGGCCCGGCTCGGTAAAACCGTGGCCGTGCTCGACGCCGACTTCGGCCTGCGCAACCTCGACCTGCTGCTGGGTCTGGAAAACCGCATCATCTATACCGCCCAGGAAGTGCTGGCCGAAACCTGCCGACTCGATCAGGCGCTGGTGAAGCACAAACAGCAACCCAACCTGGCCCTGTTGCCTGCCGGCAATCCGCGCATGCTCGAGTGGCTGACGCCGGAGGACATGCAGACCATCGCCGGTCTGCTGGCCGAGCGCTCCGACTATGTGCTGATCGACGCCCCCGCCGGCATCGAGCAGGGCTTCAAGAATGCGGCTGCCGCCTCCAAGGAGGCGATCGTGATCACCACCCCGGAGGTGTCGGCGGTGCGCGATGCCGACCGGGTGATCGGACTGCTGGCGACGATGGACGTCCGACCGGTGCAGTTGGTGCTGAACCGGGTGCGCCCCAAGATGATGGCCAACCAGGAGATGCTCGCCGTCGATGACGTCACCGACATCCTGGCCCTGCCCCTGCTGGGGCTGGTGCAGGAGGACGAACGGGTGATCGTCTCCACCAACCGGGGCGAACCGCTCACCCTGGAGGCCAACCCTTCCCCGGCCGGCCAGGCCTATCTCAACATCGCCCGCCGCCTCTGCGGCGACGAGATCCCGCTGATCGATCCCTCCAAAAAACGCCACGGCCTGCGAGCCCGGCTGATCAACAAGCTCAGGAAAACCACGGGACTCTTCTGACGGCCATGACCGTGCTCGATTTCATCAATCACCTGCTGAGACGACAAAAGCCCAGTGGCACCATGGCCCGGCAACGGCTGCAGCTGGTGCTGGCCCACGACCGCAGCGACCTCAACCCGGAGCTGCTGGACCAGATGCGCCGCGAAATCCTTGAGGTGGTGCAGCGCTACGTGGAGATCGACATCGAGAGCTGCGATGTGAGCCTGGAAACCGAAGACCGGGTCACGGCCCTGCTAGCCAACCTGCCGATCAAGCGCACCCGGGAGTTCCCGCTGCCAAGTGGCAGCAGTGCCTTTGGCGGCGGGCCAAGCGCCAGGATTGCCGTGGCCAGCGCCGAAACCAATGTGATTGGAGGGCCCAGCCCCAGCCCAGCGACCGCTCCGGCCGAAACCGGCGAAAGCCCTGCCGCCAGCCAGCCCTAGGAGCCACCGGAGTCGGTCCGAAACCCTCCCTTCAGGGGGCCCCCGGCCCGCTTGTTCACCCCCCTGCCGGCCAAGGGTCTGGCTGTCCCAGGCGCAACCCGCCCAACCGATTGAGGTGGAGGCAGCGGCGACCAGCGACAGCGAGGTGGGAGGCGGCAAACGGCACCCAACACCTGACCAGCCCATTGACCGGCGCTGGGAAGGCTCTGAGCAGATCGCCTGCTCTGATCGTGACCCTCTCCCCTCGATCACCCGCTCCGACGCCGGCCCCTCCCACCTGGCTGCTGGCACCGATCACACCCGCCGAAGATCGGGTGTTGCAGCTGGTGCGCCGTGGCGGCAGCAACCGCAGCATTGCCGCCGAGCTCGTGCTCAGCCCGCGCACCGTCGAATGCCATGTCTCGAGCTTGCTGGCCAAAACGGGCTGCAGCAGCCGCAGCCAGTTGCTGCTGTGGGCCCTGGCGCAGCTGCAACCGGACGCCGCCCAGCCCCAGGGCCAGCGGTGAAGGGGGGCCGGTTCGGTTGCGATCCAGCACAGCCAGGGAGCGGGTGCTGGCCCCAAGCCATGGCACCAGGCTGTTCACAGATACTGGGAGCCCAGGCCAGCTGGTGCGCATCCGATGCAGACCGAACCCTCCAGCCACCCCCCAGCACGCCCGGTGGATCTGCTGGTGGCGGGCGGCATCGTGGTGACCATGGATGGCGACCGCCGTGTGCTCGCCGACGGGGCAATCGCCATCGATGGCGGTCGCATCGTGGCCGTGGGCCCGAGGACTGAAGTGGAAGCGGCCCATCGCGCCAGCGAACGGATCGACGCGACCGGCCGGACCGTGATCCCTGGCCTGATCAACGGTCATGCCCATGTGCCGATGACCCTGTTCCGCGGCCTCGCCGACGATCAGGATCTCGATGATTGGCTCCAGCACACGATCTTCCCCGCCGAGGCGATGAACGTCGATGCGGCCTTCGTGCGGGCTGGCACCCGGCTGGCCCTGGCCGAACTGATTCGTGGTGGCGTCACCACCGTCTGCGACATGTATTACTTCGAGCAGGCGGTGGCCGAAGAGATGGCCAGTGCCGGCCTGCGGGGCCTGCTGGGCCAGGCCTTGATCGATTTTCCAGCCCCGGACAGCGCGGATCACACCGCGGCGATGGCCTGCATCAAGCGCTTTGTGGACACCTGGCAGGGCCACGCGCTGATCACCCCGGCCATTGCCCCCCACGCGCCTTACACCGTCTGCGACGAAAACCTGGTGAAGGCACGGGCCTTCGCCGACCGTCACGGCTGCCCGCTGGTGATCCACCTGGCTGAAACCCGCCACGAGGTGCTCGAGAGCCGACGGCTGAAGGGGGCGGCACCGGTGGAACACCTGGCGGCCCTCGGCGTTCTGAGCGAGGCGATGGTGGCAGCCCATGTGGTGTGGGCCGAGGAGCACGAACTCGACCTGCTGCTTCAGCACGGGGTGGGCGTGGTCCACAACCCCCAATCGAACATGAAACTGGCCTCGGGCGTGGCACCGGTGCCGGCGATGCTGCAGCGCGACCTGGCCGTGGGCCTGGGCACCGATGGTTCCGCCTCCAATAACGATCTCAGCCTCTGGGAGGAGATCGACACCGCCGCCAAGTTGCACAAGCTGATCAGCGCCGATCCCAAGGTGGTTTCGGCCCAGGAGGCCTTCGAGATGGCCACCATCCGCGGTGCCCGCGCCCTGCATCTCGAGCAGCAGGTGGGGTCGCTGGAGGTGGGCAAACGGGCCGATCTGGCCATCCTCGACATGGAGCCGATCAACCAGTTGCCGCTCAGCAGCATCTATTCGGCCCTCGTGTACGCCACCAAGGCCAGCGATGTGCGCACGCTGGTGGTGGAGGGCCAGGTGCTGCTGCGCGATCGCCAGCTGCTCACCCTCGACGAGCCGGCCATCAACGCCGAGGCCTTGGTGTATCGCCGTCGCATTGTTGAGCGGCTTGGCCTGGACCCGGGGCCACTGGCGGCTCA
>CAIZOZ010000259.1 GCA_903934745.1 uncultured cyanobacterium | reverse complement strand
GTGGTTTTTTTGTGTTTATTTTCTTCTGGGGCCTGGCCCCGACTGATGCCCATAGCCGCAGGGACGTTGCGGCTGCACTCGCTTGGGACGGTTGCAGATCTGGAGAGTGTAGGTAGGCCCAGGAGTTGATGGCCCTACTGCCAGCCGCAGGTATGGCCACTGCAGCACGGCTTGGTTTGAACAAGATGGAGCTTCTCCAAGCAGGAGTGACAGCGTGTTCCGGGGCCTTGGCTGTGCGAATCTTTTCCCATGTCTGAGGCTCTCGCTGGGTTGGTTTGGGATCAGGCCGTGAATACGGACATGGACTCAGGGCCCAACTGCTGCAGAACATCCAGCAACGCCATCGGTGATCCATGCGGCCCTTCCTTCGACCAGTTTTTCGTCCCCTGTGGTCGGCCTATATTCTTTGGCTCCGTGCCGATTGCGTTGATCTCAGTGCTGCCTTTGCCTATCACACCCTCCAGTCTTTCTTTCCGGCGCTGCTGATTGTGTTGTCGGTGCTTTCCCGACTGCTGGGCCGTAATCAGGATCTGCTTGCCAGGTTGCAGCAACAGGTCGCCCAGGTGTTGCCAGCGGCCAGCATGCCGATGTTTGAAGCCACGATGGATCGATTCACCCGCCAGGGGCTGGGTGCCGGTTTGCTGGGCTTGGTACTGCTTGTGCTCAATGCCAACAACATCTATCTCACGCTGCAACGCGGTGCTGATCGTCTCTGGTGGAACCGGCCCTTCGGTTTTGATGGACTCCCTTGGCAGGAGGTCGTACGACGTTTTGTGTTGCTGCGTTTCAAGGCTTTCGTTCTGTTGTTGTTGGTGTCGGTTCTGATTGTGGCGGATCAACTGATCAGTAACTTGCGCTTCTTTGGTTTTAAGATTTTGCGCCAATGGGTGCTGGCAGCTTTGCCACACCCATTCCACTGGTTGTTGTCTGTCTCTAGCGGCATGGATGTGCTGATCTCGCTTGGGATTGGTTGCCTCAGTTCACTGATATTGCTCTGGTTGTTGCCATCCCGGCCGATCCCCGTGCGACCTCTGATCCTGCCGTCAGTGTTGGTGGGCTCGGCTCTTACTCTGCTTAACCTGCTCCTGGGGCGCAGCCTAGTTGCCATGGGGCTCCGTTTCCAGACCTATGGCGTCGTGGGCGCTGTGTTGGTGTTGACCCTCTGGGTCTGGTTGGTGGGAGTCATTCTTTACTACGGCCAGTGTCTTGGGGTCGTGCTGGCAAGCCATGCCGAAGGGGGGCGATCCACACCGCTGGCCCCCTGAGCTTTTTTGCCTGCGGCAGGTCAGGATGGAACACCGCTTCTATTTGCAGTGATGCTCAAAATCCTGCCCAGTCTGCGTTCCGCTCAGGAGCGTCCGGCTCCGATCCGCCCCCTCGTCGCCACCATGGCCCTGGTGTGCATGGCTGTAGGGGTGGTGGTGGTGATCGGTTTCACCACCTTTGCCCTCGTTCCATTGCTGTTGGCGGTTGGTGTTGTGGCTGCCTGGGTGCTGGCACTGCTGTTGCTTGCCTGGGCCGGAATCGAGGGCCTGGCGGCCCTGGAGCGCTGGTTCGAAACAGACTCTCGCTTTCAACGTTGATGCAGCGCTCCATCCCCTGGCTGTGGATTGTTCTGGGAGGGCTGCTGCTGCTGGCGCCCGGAGCGATCGGACGTCTTCTGCTGGATGTGGCGGAAGGTCTCACGTTCGTTCTGGTGGTATTGCCCCTGTTAGTCGGCGGTGCCGGCTTGATTGCCTGGCAGGTGTTAAAGCGCCGTCTGCAGACTTGTGAGGCCTGTGGTGTCACGAGCTTTGCAACAGAGGTCTGTCCGGCTTGCGGCACTCTCTTCCCTTCCGCTCCTGGCGGCTCGTCTGCTACGGCCCCTGCTCCTGCCATCGATGCCCGCAACGTCACGATCAACGTTGATGCGGTGGAAGTGCCATCGGTTGATCGTCACAAACCGCCGAACTAAAGGGCCTTTCGAACTTTCGCATGGGCCACAACATGTCAGTCATCTCCATGCCATGCGCGAGTTTCTTTTGACTCATTTCAGAGTATCACTGAGTTTGTGATTATTTTTGCGAGTCAGTGCTTCGGGCCCAGTTTTGTGCGCTTTTTGAGTCAGCGACCATTCTTTATTGCCGTTGCAGTTCGGCCAGGCGGCGTTCGCGTAGATGCAGAAATAATGGGGCACCGCATCCAAAGGCAATCAGGAGGCAGCTCAGCAACACCCAGGCCAGTCCGCGCATCTTCAGGCGCCGGCTTTCCAGCACCATCCACACCGTCACGGCCGTGGCGCCTACGGCCAGATCCCTGGCGACAAATTGGGAGGCTGGATTGACATTGGCCAGAGATAGAAACAAGCCAAGGTCGAATCCTGAGCCGTAGGTCTGGATGAAGTCCCAGGTGGAAAGCCAGGTGAGGCAGGCGCCGGCAATGCTCAAGGCCAGATAAACCCAGGCCATCGCAGGCAGGGGGGCTGCTGGGCTGGTCAAGGCTTCGTGTTCGCTCCCTTCAGCTGGCAAAGGCCGCTCTTTGGGGGTGGTGTCTGGATTCATGGTTGATAGGGTTGGGGCGGGGCATCGGGCTGCTCTGGATCCCATTGCATCACGTCCTGTTCAACCTGATTGAGCAGCTGTTCGCAGCGGTTGGCATAGCTCTGGGCCCGTTCATAGAGACCCGACATCGCCTCAATATCCAGATCGCTGGACTGGAGTTGGGCCAGACACAACTCCAGGGCGGCCTGGGCCTCGCGATAGCTGAGATCGGCACTGATGTCTGCTACCGGCTCGGGCGACGCTGGTGCTGCTACGGACTTGCCTTTGGCGCTTGCACCGGGGCGACTGCGTTTGGCTGGCTCAGGCATGGGGGGCGATTCGGGGCCGGTTGGGTGGGGCTGTTCTGGTCGTGGCGTCAGCGGCTGGGATTCCGTGGAATCAACCGGCTTCAGCTCCGCTGCAAGGGCGCACCGCGATCTGGCCCGGCTGCCGTTGCCGCACTTCGGCGTCCAGCAGCCCGTCGCCGAGTTCGACCGTGATTCGATCGCCGGCGGCAACGGCTGTGATGGAGCGCAGCAACTTACCGTGCCCGTCCCGTACCACCGCGAAGCCCCGCTCCAGCAGATGACGGGGAGATAGAGCCTGCAATAAGGCCAACTGCTGCCTCAGCCCCTGCCGTTGTCTCTCCAGCAATTGGCGGGGATGCACGCTCGCCAGCCGCTGTCGATCGCGTGTGAGTTGTTGACGCGCCGCCTGCAGCCGCAGGCCGAGCACCTGGTTGAGATGGCGCCGGTGCTGGGCCAGCACCAGCCGTTCACTCTGGCGATCCGGCAGCAGAGCCACCATCGCCGCGGTGGGTGTGGCCGCTCGGTAGTCCGCCACCAGGTCGGCGATTGTGGTGTCATCTTCGTGGCCCAGGCCGCAGACCACCGGCAGCGGACAAGCGGCCAGACAGCGGGCCAGGTCTTCGCCATCGAAGACAGCCAGATCTTCGCGGCTGCCGCCGCCCCGGGCCAGCACGATCGCGTCCAGTTCCAGTTCCCTGCAGCGGGCACCGAGATGCTCAATCGCTGCTCTGATCTTCGCCTCCACCGGACCCTGGACCGGAATGGGCACCACCACTAAGGCCGTAGCGGGCCAGCGCTCCTTGGCCGTGCGCAGCATGTCGGCCAAGGCGGAACTGGGGACGCTTGTGAGCAGGGCAATGCGTCCAGGCCAGGGGGGCAGGGGGCGTCTGCGCTCGGGATCGAACAGCCCTTCCGGCGCCAGCAAGCAGCGCACCCGCTCGAACTGGCGCAGGACCGCCGTCAGGCTGGGCCGCACATCGAGGATCTGAACCGTCAGTCGGGCCTGCGCCGCCCAGAAGTTGAGCTTGCCGACCACCACCACCCCATCGCCCTCTTCCGGGACAAAACTCAGTTTCTGGAGTTGGGAGGCCCAGATCACCGCCGGGATCGAGGCCTGGCCATCGGTGAGGGTGAGCCAGAGATGGCCCTTTTTCAGTTGGGGGCGGCTGACGGTTCCATCGAGCAGGAAGCGGGGGGCAAAACCGCGCTCCAGCAGGTTGCCGATGGCCTCGTTGAGTTGGGCGACGCCGTAGCGAGGCAGGGCGCCATTGACTGGGGAGGCGCTCAATGGCTCAGTTGGCGATAGTGCAGCCACCAATAGAGACTCAGGCTGCCTGCCACCAGGGCCAGGCCGCGGCCGATCGGGTGATCGATGCGCACCAGACCGATGCCGGTGATCACCAGCGCGGTACTGAGCAGCCTGGCTCCGTCGCGTCGGTTGCCAGCGAAGAAGCGGGTGGGGCGGCTCACTCAGGCCTGGCGGTCGTGCGCTGAGCTTAGGAGCGCGTGGCCCATCGTTTGAATGGCCATTCAGGCAGAAACCAAGGACAAGGCCTGGGTGTTGGGACGATGCGTTTTGGGGAGGATCAGCAAGTTCAGCCCTGCCGAACGTCTTCAGATCTGATAAGCAACATTCAACGTGCCTGAATGTCCATGGCGCCTCGTGCCACCAAAGATGGTTGGTACTTTTTGTTCAGGATGGAACCTGTCTTCGGCTGAGGAGAAAAGTCTGGGGAGTCCGTTAGTGGTTGCTCCCCGCATGATGCCGAGATTCTTGACAGAATTATTCCCACAAAGCAAAATGATCTGGCTTCAGTCCACCACATCAACCTTC
>CAIZOZ010000258.1 GCA_903934745.1 uncultured cyanobacterium | reverse complement strand
GTCCGCCGGCTTGCAGGGACGCCGCGACGGTAACATAATTGTGGCCGGTCCGAATGTGCTCGATAAGGGCTTCGGTTCCACCATGTCGAAGGTGTACCGGCTTAATCAGGTGTCGGCCTCGGCCGCCGCTGATTACCTGGCCAACCTCGGCGCCACCGTCACCAAGACCAACACGATCACCACGGCAGTCACCGAAGGTGCTTCCGCCACAAGCGCCGTGGCGGGTGCGCCGAATGTGGCCACCACCAACTCCAGCACCTCCACCACGGTGGAGGCCTATGGCTCCGGTGTGGGTCCGCTGCGGGGGCTGATCGGCACCACCGACACGCGCCTGGCCACGATCACGCTGGTGGGCCCACCCCAGGTGGTGGCGATTGCGGAGCAGTATCTTAAGCAACTGGACCTGAGACAACGGCAGGTGGCGCTCTCGGTCAAGATTCTGGATATCACGCTTGACAATGATGCTGCCGTTGAAAATAGCTTTGCTTTCCGCTACGGCAATAACTTTATTGTTAATGATCGTGGCCAGCTCCAGGGTGCGTTTGGTGGCCTGCTGCCGCCGCTTGGCGATCAGTTTGATGTAATTAGCGGTGGGGCCAGTAACGCCAAGCCAATTTATGCTGATAGCTCATCAATTCGTTTTCCGCTCGCGCCGGCGCCGATCAACCCGGGTACTGCCTATGGACGCAATAACTTCTATGATTTAGTTCGGGCCACGATTGAGTCGCGTAGTACGAAAGTGCTGGCGAGTCCTACATTGATACTTTCCGATTCGCCTGGCACTAGCCGTGAGGGTAGCGATACTGGCGCAATCACCCAGGCGCTGTCTGGAGCACCCTCCGGGGGTAGCGGATCTGGCGCCACGATCGGTCGGTCCCGTGCCAATGAAGCGTATGTCACGATTGGCGAAAATGTTATCACGAACTATTCTGTCGAAGCGGGGCAAAATGGTGCACCAAGTACATGTCAGCCCGCGTTCGGCGTTGCCGGGCTGACGTTCGGAGCTAGGATCTCAAAAATTGATGATAACGGATTCGTCACCTTCTCAATCTCTCCGACAATTACGGCCGCCACTCGCACCCAAGATGTTCCCAACTGTGGGCCAATTGAAATACTGGCGATTCGCAGTCTCGATTCCGGTGGTGCTCGCGTCCGCGATGGTCAAACCTTGATCATGACTGGAGTGATCTCGGATTCGGACAATCAGGTGGTGCGCAAGTGGCCGATCCTTGGCGACATGCCCCTGGTTGGACAGTTCTTCCGGGATACAGCTGGTTCGCGCAAAAAGCGTGAGTTAGTGATACTCGTTTCGCCCAGGATACTTCGGGATGAGGATGGTGGTGCCTATGGATACGGCTATCAGCCATCCTCATCGCAGTCACTCGATTTCCTGCGCAACAACGTCGGATTGCAGTCGCGATGATTGCTGCTGCCAGCCCTAAAAAGCCATGGGTAGAAACTTGATGGCCAGGGGGGCCAGGGTCTGGAAAAGGCCTGCCGCTCCCGAAAGCATCTTCCCGCCGGCACCATTGCCGCCACGGGGTGTCTTGGCCGGTTTCTCCATGGCCAGAGCGGCTTCGTTCAGCTGTTTTGCTATCTCGGCATCACCCTGCTGGGCGAATAGTTCGGAGGCGTAGCGGAAATCCCGCACGGCCTGATCGTTCTTGCCCTGCTCTTTGCGGCTGATGCCCCGGGCCAGCCAGCTGAGGGCAGCCTCGGGCCGCTGGCGCAGGGCTTCGCCGAACAGCTGTTCGGCGGCGGGGGCGTTGCCGGTCAGGGCCGCTTCCACGCCGGCATTGTGGAGATCGGCGTAGCTGAGGCTGCCGTTGGCGATGCCCTTGGCATGGTCCCAGTGGCTGCGCGAGAGGGCGCCGGGATCGAGCCGGGCGCCGCTGAGGTCGCTTTGGCGCAGGTCGGTGCCCTCCAGTCGGGCGCCGCGTAGATCGGCGCCGCGCAACGAGGCCCCCTGCAGGCTGGTGAAACTCAGATCCGCACCGTTGAGCCGGGCACCATCGAGCTGGGCACCGCTGAGGTTGGCGCGCTGCAGCTGGGCGCCGCTGAGGTTGGCGTCCCGCAGGCTGGCGTGCACCAGGTCGGCATCCTGCAGCTTGCAGTTGGGGCAGGAGCCCTGGGCCAGCAATTGCATGAGCTGGTCGGTGTTGGCGGCCTGGGCCGCTGGTGAGGCCAGGGCGAACAGCGCAGTCAGGGCCAACGGCGCCGTCACGCGGATCAGGGGCGCCAGGCTGGCCTGGGTGTTGGTGGGTGGTTGCGGTTGTCGGCGCCTGGGGCTGGCGGTCGGGATCGGGTCGGGCATCGCCATCCCTCACGGATCGTTCCCGTTGTACTGCGGTTGGGGCCTGCTGTCTCAGCGCGGCAGGCGTTGCAAGCGGCGCTGGAGCTGGCGCCGGTCGCGCCGCAGCTGCCGCCCGGCCTGCTGGCCGGGGCCTGGTGGCGCTCCATAGCGAAGCTGCTGATACAGGGCCACGAAGCGTTCCAGCTCCGGGGCCAGCTGCGGCCAGCGTCGCTCCACCCGAACCGCAAAGGCGGGCAGGGTTTCGCCGGCCTCCGGGCCCATGCCTGCCTTGGCCAGTTGGCGCAGGGTGGCTGCCAGGGCCCGCCGGGGAGCATCCCCTTCGTTGCGGCGCTGCAGCCAGCTCAGCGCCGCCAGGCCCGCCGCCAGGCAGAGGCCCAGGGCCAGCAGCACCAAGGCCCCCAGCCACTGCAGCTGGTCGCCCAGCAGCCGCTGCAGCAGCGCCTGCTGGCTCTGGCGGTCGTAGC
>CAIZOZ010000257.1 GCA_903934745.1 uncultured cyanobacterium | reverse complement strand
CGAAACCAACAGCTCGGAAATGAGCTGGCTCGGCGCGGCGCTCAGGCGCCTGCATCCACAGCGATAGGAGATCGGAGTCCGCCAGCAGCTCAGATCCGCTCGCTGACGGCTGGTGACCTGCCCTGACGAAGTCGATGATCCCATGCGCTGGCAGAGCAGCAGCAGCGGCCGTTCGGGCTACGCGGCGTCAGCCGCCGCCGGAAGCAGCCCTGGTTCACGCGGATTGAACTAACGAGCTTGTCGCCAACCGAGCACCCACTCCAGCTCGAGGGCCACGGTCTTGGGTAGAAACAGCTCCTGGCCGGATTCGATCAACTGGCGCGCCGCCTGACGCTGGGCTGCGGTGGCGGCATCGGCGGCGGCTTCCTCCACGAAGTAACGGGCCAGCACATTGGTATCAAGGCCGATCACGGCCGCAACAGGCTGGCGGCATCAAAGTCCACCGGCACGGGCGGGCGCTGGCTCTTGAGCAGGCCGAAGCCACTGGCGGGCAGGGGCTGCTGTGGCCTGAAGGGTCGCAGCTCGATGTGGTCACCCACCAGCTCGAAACAGACGCGACTGCCCCGGGCCAGACCGAGCTGCTGGCGCAGGGCCTTGGGGATCGTGACCTGCCCCTTGCTGGTCATCGAGCCGGTGCTGGAGGCATCCACGGCCGAACACAAGCAGGTATTACCAAGTAAGACTAGCGATGGTGCCCCGCTGAGCTGGACAAGGCGACCGCTGGCGGCAGGGAGAACACCCCGTAGACGAACGGGGCCATGCTGACCTCAGAGTCCGACTTTCGGAGGTCAAAACCATGAAAGTGACCGTCGAGCTTTCAGACACAGAGATGGCCGAAATCCTCGATCTCACCGGCGAGCGCAAGAAGGGCCCTGCCATCCGCCGTTTGATGGAGGAGGCGCTGCAGCAGCGGCGCCGGGCACAGATCGCCCAGCGCTTCCTCCGTGGCGAATGGGGCGTGGAGCTGGGAAGCTTTGAGGCCGACCAGGAGCGTGAGCGCCAGCGGGACCAGGAGTTCGCCCCATGACCCTGCTGCTCGACACCAGCCTCTGGATCGACTTCACCCGTGCTCGAAGCCCGGCAACGCTGAAGCAGTTCATCGCGCCCTACGTGCTCGATCCCGAGGCCCACCTGGCCGAACCGGTGCGCTTTGAGCTGCTGCGCTCAGCTCGGCCGGACGAGACCCGCCAACTGGAGGCACAGTTCGCCACCTTGCCCACGCTCCCCACCCCAGCGGATCTGTGGCAGCGGGCGATCGACCTGGGCCAGGCCTGCCGCCAGATCGGTCGCACGGTGCTGATCCTGGATCTGCTCGTGGCCGCCGTGGCCCCGCACCACAGCGCCGTGCTGGTGAGCTTCGACGCCGACTTCGAGACAATCGCCTCCGTAAGCAGCTGATCGAGGGCGCCATCCCCCTGGAGGCGATCCATGCGGCATCAGCGCGGCATAAGCCCGGGCGCGGTATCGGGGAGCAGAGGGCTCATGAGCGGCCTCATGCACTTCCATTTCTCCCAGCAGGCACCATCCAAGCCAGGTTCAGATCACGATCACCGTGGCGCTATAGCTCCTCAGCTGGCTGTCCACACTCAGCAGCAGCATCGGCTCCACCCGGCTTCAGCACACCAGCAAGCGATCAAAGGGATCCCGGTGGACGCCATCGCTCTCCAGATCCCCTACCGCCAGCATGTGGGCGTTGTTGATCAGTACAGAACCCAATGGGTATCAAGCAGCAGCTGCGGAGTCAATGGCAGCTGCCTCGCCTGCAGCAACCGTGGCGTGCGGCAGAGCACTCGCAGCAGCAGCGGCTCCCTGAGGGGCTCCGATCAGCATCGAGGTTTCCACCGTGGCCAGGGCCATGTGAATCACGCTCTTCAGCATGAAGGGGTTGTTGATGGCGGCGAAGTAGTTCTGCACGTGGAAATGACCATCGGAAAAAGTGCCACCCGATGGAGTCTGCAGCCAGGAGTTGGCACTGAGAATCCAGAACACCGAGAGGTTGGCGCCGAAGGCCACCATCACGGTGGAAAGGAAGTGGATCACCGGCGGCACCTTGTTCCAGCCGAATAACATGATCCCGAGGTTGCGCGTGCGCAGCCACATAGCCTCGAGTACGACCAAGAAGATGGCCAGGCCGGTGGATAGCACGGGCCTGAGCATGTGAAAGATCGCTGTCAGAGCGAACTGCAATCGTGACAGGGTCACAACATCGAGGGTGGCAAGCATCAGCAAGCAGCGCGTGAGGGAGAGCCGAGACCTGACCGGACTTGGAAACGGACGACGGGCATGGGCGGAGTGGACAGTGGGGAAGGGATCAGAATCTTGTTATGATGTTATCGTCATAAAGGCTAAGCAACATGAATATGACGATCTGTTTTGAGCGGTTCGGACGTCGCTGGCGCCAGGGGCTAGTTGGCCTTCTGGCTGTGCTGCTGGCCTCTCTGGTGCTGGTCGCCCCGGCAGCGGCAGTCGACAGCTGGTCGCTGAGCGATGAGGCCGGCCACCGCTTCCAGGCCTCAGTTTTCGAGCAACCCTTTCCCGAGTTCAGCAGTGGCTGGCGCCTGCGCCTCAACGCACTCGGGGCTGGCATCGAGCTGGACCACACCGACGCTCTGCAGGTCAGCGACGCCATGGGTCAGCGCTGGACCCTGGTTAACAGGAGTGAGGAAATCGTGCCTCCCGATGGCACGCCCATGCCCGCGGGTTCCGCCCAGTTCGACCTTGACGCCCTCACCCCCCGTCCCAGCGATGCCCTTCCCCTGCGGATCACGCTGACCAGCAGCGCCGGACCGCTGCGCATCGATCTCAACCCCGAGCAAACCCTGACCCTGCACGATCTGGCCTGACCAGGACTCTCCACCGGGATTGCGGAGCACCCACCCTCGACGCACTCCGCCGCCACCTGGATCGAGCCATGGGGATCGCCGGCCTGCTGGACAGGAGCCACGAGGTCCTTCAGATCGGTGGCACCGTGGCGTAGGGCCTAGGCGCCGGTCGTGGGCAGCGCAGAGAACACGCTCAGCTGTGTGTCCAGCCTCTTGGCTGGAGCGATGGCGGCCCGCAGCGCGCCTGCCGACAGCGCGCTGCCATCGACCGGAATCAGGAGGTTAGTGACCCTATCAATTGGCCATGGTGACGAATTCCTCCGCCACTGAGGGATGCAGGGCCATGGTGCAATCGAAATCGGCCTTGGTGGCGCCCATGCCGATGGCGATGGCGGCCATCTGGATGATTTCGGCGGCGTGCTCACCCACCATGTGAGCGCCGAGAACCTTGCCGCTCGCCGTCGCGACGATCAGCTTGAGCAGCACGCGCGGCCCGCGGGCCGGCAGCGCCTGGCTCATCGGCCGGAAACGGGCCCGGTGCACCCGGATGCCATCGGCGCCGCAGCGCTCGATCGCCTCTTCCTCGGTGAGACCCACCCCCGAGAGTTCCGGCTGGGAGAACACGGCGCTCGCCACCAGCGCATGATCCACCCGGCGCGGCTTATCGCCGTACACCGTGTCCGCGAAGGCCCGACCCTCCTCCACCGCCACGGGCGTGAGACAGATCCGGTCGGTCACGTCCCCCACCGCAAAGATGTTGGGCACGTTGGTGGTTTGATCGCCATCCACCGGGATGCGATGACCTTCGATCGCGACCCCGGCGGCTTCGAGGTTCAGTCCCTTGAGGAAGGGGCGGCGGCCCGTGGCCAGCAGCACACCACCGCAGTCGAGGCTCTCGCCGCTCTGGGTGCTGACGAACAGATCACCGGGGGTGCTGCCGGTGATGGCGGCCGGGCTGTGGGCGAAACGGATGTCGATCCCCTCGGCCTCCATCGCCTCCTCTACGGCCTTGCTGGCTTCCCGATCGAAACCGCGCAACAGGTGATCACCGCGCACCAGCTGGGTCACCTTCACCCCCAGGCCGTTGAGGATGCAGGCGAACTCACAGGCAATGAAGCCGGCTCCCACCACCACCACAGAGTCCGGCAAGGATTCCAGCAGAAACATGTCATCCGACACCCAGCCCAGTTCGGCACCGGGGATCTCGGGGCGGTGGGGGCGACCGCCGACGGCGATCAGGATTCGTTCCCCCGTGAGGTGGTGCACCTCACCGGCAGCGTTGCTCACCTCCACGGCATTAGGTCCGCAGAAGCGCCCCCAGCCGCGTATCAGCGCGACGCCGGCTGCCTCGAGCAAGCCGATGTGGAGGGTGTTGAGGCGATCCACCTCGGCACGCACGTTGGCCAGCAGAGCGGCGGGATCACGACGTACGTTCTCGAAGCTCCAGCCATAGCTGGCGGCATCGTCCAGCAGGTGCCGGTAGGCCGAGCCGTACACCAGCAACTTCTTGGGAACGCAGCCACGAATCACGCAGGTGCCTCCCACCCGATCTCCCTCCACGATGGCGACGCGGGCGCCGTGGGAGGCGGCCCGCTTGGCGGCAGCCAGGCCGCCGGAGCCGGCGCCGAGCACGATCAGATCAAAGGATTCGCTCATGGATTAGCCCAGGGAGGTGAGGTCGATGCGTTTACGCACTCCATCGGGCAGGTTGCGGGAGATGGGGCAGAGTTTCATCCTCTCCTGCATGTAGGCGATGGCGTCGTCATCGGCAAGGCCCCGTTCCTGCTCGGAGGCGGTGGCATCTAGGCGGATGCGGAAGTCACCCTCCACGCCGGCCACGATCCAGTCGCTGCTGGTGGTGACAACAAAGTCGGCCTCCACCTGCTGCAGCGGGATGGCCTTCTCCCTGGCATTGGCCACTAGATAAAAGTGCTGGCAGAGCAGCAACGAGATCAGGTAGATCCGGAACCCCGGCATGGTGAGGCTGAGCTGCTGGGGTTCCCAGGCGCCGGAGTCGCCCAGGAACTCCACCACAAGATCCTGAGTGGCCCGATCCGGAGCGGGGTGGCTACTGCGCAACCGGAACTGGAAACTGCGTTCATTCATGGCGCGACGGAAGTTGCGAAGAGGGAGAGACGGGTCGTGAAGACCAGGATGTGGAGAGCACGCTCGGGCGGCTGGCGGCAGCCCTGGAAACGGCGGGCGGGTGGTCATGGCGTCGCCAGGCCTCAAATCCGGTGAGCAGCGCCGAGCCGATCAACAGGGCGGAGAAACCTTGGCGCAGCCGCATCTCCGGCAGGTGAGGCGCGAGCCGCTGGCCGACCACCGCCCCCAGGAAGCCACCGCTCACCAGAGGAAGCAGGAGCGGCAGTTGGGCCGTGGGCCAGTGGCCCAGAGCGGCAAGAGCCACCAGGGAATTGGTGGCGATCAGCAGCAGGCTCGTGCCGCTGGCGAGCTGCATCGGCAGGCCCGCCAGAAGAACGAGGGCCGGCACGATCGCAAAACCGCCCCCCACCCCGGCGATGCCGGTGAGCAGGCCCACCAGCACACCCTGGCTGGCCAGCGCCATGGGCATGCCGGCTGGGCGTCCGTCCTTGAGGGGATGGTTCAGTGCACCCCGGCGATTGAGCAGCCAGGACGCAAGCAAAGCCGCTGCCGTGAAGATTCCCAGCTGCATCGCCTCCGGGATCAGACCGGCCTTCACCAGCGATCCGCCGATCCAGCTGCCGGCGAGGGCCGGCACCCCCAGCACCAGGGCGGGTCGGACCGCGACCTGCCGGCGGCGGATGTAGGGACCGAGATTGCCGAGGGCCAGCAGGGTGACGACCAGCAGCGAGAGCGGAACTGCGGCCTTGATGGGCAAGGCCGCACCGCTCACCAGCAGGGGCAACAGCAGGATCGAGCCGCCGGCCCCGAGCACGGCGAGCAGAAAGCCGATCAAGGCGCCACCCGCCACGAGCAGCGCCATGGTCGCCGTGATCATTTCCGTTCTGATCCCATCGCCACCTGGTTCCAAGGCATGGCGGCCAGCAGGCGGGCCATGCCGCAGAAGCCGCTGATGCCCGCGAAGGTGAGGCCAGCCCCCACGAAGCCACTCAGCCAGATCCAACCCGGGGCCACCGTCTGGCTCAGGATCACCCCCAGCAGCACCAGGCTGCCGGCCGCGATCTGCACCTGGCGCATCAGGGGAAGGGGTGCCCCCTTGAGCTTGCGCACGTCAAAACCGGCCTGCTGCCAGGCGGGCACCCCCCCCTCCAGCTCGACGACCGGGTGGGGATGGCCCCGATGGAGCAGCTGGGTCAATGCCCTGGCGCTGCGGTTGCCGCTCTGACAAACCAACACCAGAGGTTCGCGGGGCAGATCGGCCTGGGTGATGCGTGAGAGCGGAATGTTGAGGCTGCCGTTGATGTGGCCGGAGGCGTACTCCATCGGTTCGCGCACATCAATCACGGTGACGCCTTTGGCGGCCAGCTGGTCGGCCAGGTCGTGGGCGCTGATACGGGTGGGGGCAGAGGTCGAGGCGGTGGTTGTCATGGTTGGGGGAGTGAAGATCTGAGGAAGGGCGGCAGGGGCTAGACGATCGGAACTGGAAGCCTCAGGCTTGGCTGGCACCATCGAGTGGGTAGCCCTCAGCAGCCCAGCGGCTCAGGCCGCCGTGGAGGTTGGCAACCTGCTGGCGGCCGGCCTTGAGCAGCTGCTGGGTGGCCAGGGCCGAACGGCTACCGGAATGGCAGACCACCACCAGCGGCCGGTCGACGGGAATCTCGCTGGCGCGGCTTTCCAGCTCCGGCAGGGGGATCAACAGGCTGCCGGCCACTCGCCCATCGGGTCCGTTGAATTCCTCCGCGGAGCGCACGTCGAGCACGGTGATCTCGCTCTGATGGGCGACCACCCAGGCGGGGGTCAGTTCAGGGAGGCCGGCATAGCTGCGGGCCAGGGGCGCCCAGGCGGGAACGGTGGCGGCCTGGCGGGGCTTGCCGGAGCGCATGTTGCCGGGAAGGGCCTCGGCGATCCTGTGGGGATGGGGGAGCTTCATGTTCTCCATGTGGCCGACGAAATCCCGCTCGCTGGCCTGGCCGCCCAGGCGGGCGTTGAAGGCTTTTTCTTCCGCCACTGAGGTGACGGCGCGGCCGGTGTAGTCGTGGCCGGGATAGAGCAGGCACGACTCCGGCAGCGTCAGCAGTTGCTCGGTGATGGAGGTCCAGAGGGTGTGGGCATTGCCCTGCTGGAAGTCGCAGCGGCCGCAGCCGCGAACCAGCAGCGCATCCCCGGTGAAGGCCATCGACTGGTCATCAAGCACGAAGCTGATGCAGCCGTCGGTGTGGCCCGGGGTAGCGCGCACCTCCAGGGCGCGGCTGCCGAAGTCGATGCGATCCCCGTGGGCCAGGGGCCGGGTGACATTCTCGGCTCGGGCGGCGGCGGCCAGGCCGATGGCACAGCCGGTGGCCTCGTGCATCAGCCAGCTCCCCGTCACGTGGTCGGCATGGGCGTGGGTGTCGATCGAGGCCAGCAACTCGATGCCCAGCTCGCGAATCAGGGAGAGATCGCGGCCGTGCTGCTCGAAGACTGAATCGATGATCACCCCCTTGCGGCTGGACACGTCGGCCAGCAGGTAGGTGAAGGTGCCGGTGTCGCCGTCGAACAGCTGGCGGAAAAGCAGGGAGCCACCGCCGGCGGCGGCAGAGAGGGATAAGGCGAGCGCAGGCGCGACGGTCATGGGTGATCGATCACCAACTTTTATGAGCATAGCCGCATTATGGGTGTGAAGGCAATCTCAGCTGGTCGGTTCTCGGTGCGCCTCGGCCCTCGCCCTGCGCACTTGGTGCATAATGCGTGTATCGACATAAGATCCTCCATGCGCCGGACCCCGCCCCAGTCCCTGCCCAGTCCCCAGCTGCTCGATGAACTCAGCGGCTTCTTCCGCCTGCTGAGCGAGCCGGCCCGCCTGCAGTTGCTCTGTCAGCTCAAGCACGGCGGGGCCATGGATGTGTCCTCCCTGATCGAGGCCACCGGCTTCAGCCAGTCCCACATCAGCCGCCAGCTGGGGCAGCTCCACAGGGCTGGTCTGGTGAGTTGTGAGCGGGACGGCACGCGGCTGATCTACGCGGTGGCCGACCCCTTGGTGGATGACCTCTGCAACCTGGTGCAGCGTCGTCTCAAACAGCGGCTGGAAGAGCAGCTGCGGCAGTTGCAGGGCGTCTGATCGTCTGATTAAGGCTCTTTCCGCGCCAGCCCCAGCGCCCGGACCAGTGGCTTGAACGGTTTCAGGAAGCGGCTTTCATGCAGGCGGCCCTTGAGCACGCGGTGCCAGTAGACCCAGGGGAACACACGTGTTTCCACCAGGAACATGCTCCAGCGCTCCTTGGTGGGATCCACCAGGAAGGAGCTGACCGGCTGCAGGTCGTAGTCGAACTCCGCCATCACCACGCTGTGGAAGCTGGTGATCAGCGGGCAGGCGGTGTAGCCGTCGTAATGGGCCAGCAGGGGTCGTCCGTCGAGCTGAGCCAGCAGGTTGGCCACCAGCACCGGCGCCTGTCCACGGATCGCGGCCAGGCTTTTTGACGTGGGCAGGGAGCTCACATCGCCGAGGGCGAACACATCGGCAAAGCGCTTGTGCTGGCAGGTGTCTTTGTTCATCTCCACCCAGCCGCCCGGTCCCTCGATCGCCAGGGGGCTGTGGGCCACCACATGCAGCAGGTCGAAGCGGATCTCCTCCCGCAGTGGTTCCCGGCCTTCCTGCCGCACTTCGAACACCGCCACCTGCTCCTCAGGGCGCACCTCGATCAGGTTGTGGAGCAGTCGGACCTCAATTCCTCGGCGCGCCGCGCCGCGCTCGACGGTGGCGTTGTAGGCCTTGACCGGATAAAGCTGCGCCAGGGCGCTGCAGAAGATCACGTGGGTGTTCACCCCCACGCCGCTGGTGGCCTGAAAGATGTCATCGGCCAGATACATCACCTTCTGGGGGGCGCCACCGCACTTGATCGGCGTGGCTGGATGGGTGAACAGGGCGGTTCCCCCCTGGAAGCCGCGGATCGTCTCCCAGGTGGCGGCGATGTGGGCGTGGGAATCGTTGCTGACGATGCCGATGAGCCAGCCTGCCGTGGAGGGATGAAATAGCGCACCACCGGGTAGAGGACGCCGAGTGCCACCCCGGTGACGGCACCGAAGGT
>CAIZOZ010000256.1 GCA_903934745.1 uncultured cyanobacterium | reverse complement strand
GCAGCGCTCCTCGCGGCAGGCCAGTGGCCAGGACCGTCGCTTCGTTGACATCTTCGATCGTGCCGGCGGGGCTGATCGTGACCAGGGGGTCGATGCTGGTTTCAATCAGGCTGCGGGTGTAATGGACCTTCTCCAGCAGGGCCTGTTCTTCGGTCTTCAGGGCGGTGATGTTCAGCATGATCGTGATCAGCTCCAGTGAGGCATCCGCGCTGTTGCGTCTCAGCACCAACCCCTCATCCACCCACACGTTCTGGCCGTTGCGATGCTGGTAGCACTGCACCAGCCGCGCTGAGGGCTGATCTCCTTCCAGCAAGGAGGCCAGTCCGGCGGCATGACTTCTGGGCTCCCCGGGATCACAGAGGCTGTCCAGATTCAACGTCTTCAGCTCTGCACGGCTGTAGCCGAGCATGGTGGCCACGGCTTCGTTCGCTTCCAGCGTCGTGGCGCTGGAAGCCAAGGTGGGCAGCGTCGTGATCGCCATGCCCACGCTGGCATTCTCGAACAGGTCGCGAAAGCGTTGCTCACTGCTGGCCAGAGCGCCCAGCGTGGCGTTGCGGGCCTGCCGTTCCCGCCTCAGCAGCACCAGGTTGACGCTCACCAGCAACAGCATCGCCACCAGGCTGAGGGCCTGCAGGATCTGCAGGCCCTGGCGCTGCTGGTTCAGGCGCAGACTGCGGGTGAGCAGCAGTTGTTTCTCCTGGCGGGTCATCGCCCGCAGTTGCCCCAGAATCGAGGCCCGCGAAGCGTTGGCCTGCCCGTTCAGCAGCCGGCGGGCTCCCTCCTGATTACCGCGCTCGGCCAGCTGGACGCTTGTCTCCAGCAGCCGCTGGTGGCGATCAAGGGTGAGCCGCAGCTGGCTCCAGCGGGTCTGCTGGTCTTGGTTGTTCGCTGTCAGCCGCTTCAACTCCGCCAGCGATTGATCCTGAAGGCCATAGCCGCTCCAGGGCATGGGGGCGACGGGCGCGACGTTGAGGATGCTGGCCAGGGCGTGGAGATCGCTGTGCAGCAGGCCCCGCTCTACATCCGAGAGCGAAACCAGCACCGAGAGGCTGCGACTGGTTCGGCTCGCTTCATTCAGGGTGTTCTGGCTCTGCATCCAGGCAAAACCCCAGGCCACCAGCGCCAGCGCTCCGGCGGCAGCCAGGGGGATGAGGGAATGGAGAGAGCGTTTGTGGCCTGGCGGGCTGGCGAGCTCAGCGGCTGGCCGTTCGGCGTGCTCCATGGCCTGGCCTCTGCGGCGGATGGGTGCTCCAGGTTCCCAGCTGCCCCGAAGCTGCCCTCGGTCTAGCCAAGCTTGATCAGCAGGTCATCCTCAGCGCCCGCCGCTGCGTGCTTGACAACGAGTCTGGACGATGGGCGCTCAGGCCGCCATGGCCCGGCGCAGCAGGCGGGCCGCTTCGCTGGAGCCGTAGCCGATCGTTTCCAGTGATTGCTGGAAGCCCTCGCCAAAGCTCGCCACCAGGTCATAGGGATCCATGCCGACCACGCGCATGTCGTCCACCAGAGCCCGCAGGATGGCCAGGGTTGTGGGCAGGGCCTGCAGGCAGATGGCGGAGACGGAGTCCTTCACCGCCTCGAAGCGCTGCTTCAACCACACCTCGCCGTAGTCGAGATGTTCGCTTTCGTCTTCAATCACGGCGGCGGTGATCGGCCGGGCGAAGGCATCGGCCACGGGCAGGTAGCTGCGATAGGCGGCCACCGCAAAGCACTCCACGATCAGGCACTGGATCACCAGGCAGGCGGGAATGTCGCCGCGCTCGTCGCTCTGACGAAAGAGCTGATGCAGGGGCGAGAACAGCTGTTTGGCCAGGCGGATGTCGGGTCTGACCCCGAGATTCCTGGCGCATTCGCTGAACTCCCGGGCATGGTTCCCCTCCATCTGCCCCAGCCGCAGCAACTCCGCCCCGTCAGCGGGGATGGCGCGAGCCAGGCGGCGGAAGTGATGGTGGGCCAGGGTTTCACCCACCACCACCACACCGTTGATGCGGCTGTAGGCCTGCCGATAGGCCTCGGAGTCGGTGTCGGGGCGGGTATCAGGGTTGAGCTGGCAATCGGTACTGACCGTCATGGGCGGGAGGGTTCGGGAAGGGAGAGGGGATGGTTCATGGCGGCGCGGGCGGCCTGCCAGCGATCCGATTGCGGCATGGTCTGGCAGTCGTCGAACCAGGGGCCGCCGAGGGTGTAATGCAGGATGCGGGCACCTGCCGGCACCGGTTGCACGCCCACCAGCACGTTCCATTCCGCGGGTAGCTCGCCGATGGCCTCGTCTTCGAGCCAGCGGAACTGGTGCAGATCCAGCCCACTGGCGGTGTTCACGTACTCCGGGGTGAGCCGGCGGCAGCGGTTGCAGTTGAACAGCACCACCGACGACCAGTTCTTGCGGCCATAGGGGCTCTGGGGCATGCCCTGGAACTTGAGTCCCGGCTCGCATTGCTGCTGATGCTTCACCACCTGCACGGCCTTGGCTGGATCGCGCAGGGCCCAGAGCTCGGCGATGTCTCCCTGGCAGAGCATGTCGGCATCGATGAACAGGGCCCAGCCTTCGTAGCCGGCCAGCCAGGGCACCAGGAAGCGGCTGAACGAAAAGGCCGTGCTCTGCAGTGGATGGTGCTGACGTCGGTAGACGTTGCCGAGCTGGGAGAGCCTCACCTGGGCGATCTGCACCGGCGTGCTGGCATGGGCCTGGATCGAATCGGCGAGCACGTTCACGGCCACGTCCTCGCGGGGGTCGTAGCCGATGAACACCCGTGGCGTGTCGCGGCCGACGAGCGGCCCTTGGCTGGTAGGGATCAGGGTCGGCACTGGATCGGGGTGCGCCTGGTCTGGATGGGTGGAGCCATGCGGCGCTGAGCTTGGACGCGTCGCCGCGGTCGTCATGCGACCACCTCCGCCGAAGCCACCATCGGCTGGCTGAACTGCTGCAACAGCTGGCTGGCGAACTGCAAGCGCAGTTGCAACCGTTTCAGCCACTGGCGCCTGCCCGCTGGATCGGCGGCGAGGGCCTTGAGCTGCAGGAAGGTGTCCACGAGTTGGTCCCGCAGCTGCAGATAGCGGCTGTTGTCCAGATCGAACACCATCGGGAAGGCGCGCTGGGCGGTGCGGTTGGTCTGTCGCATCACCTCGTCATCGAAGCGGGCTGGATCGAGGCCGAGCAGTTCATAGAAGTCGCCGCGTTCACACACCGTGAGGCTGTGGGTGAGGAACACGGACCAGAGAAAGAAACGGCTGAGCAGGCGCCCCCGCAGACCGCGACGCAGCTCCGGCCAGCAGCGGATCAGCATGTTGAAGATGTCGCCATGGCGGTTCTCGTCCTGGCACCAGGGTTCGAAGAAATCGAACAGGGGTGCAACGCTGTTATCGGGATGGGCCTTGAGATGGCGATCGATCAGGATGTAGCGCCAGTAGCCGATCTTCTCGGAGAGATACACCGAATACAGCACCCAGCTGAGTGGAAACCAGGTGATCGGTCGCTTGCCGCTCAGGGAGGGCAGATCGATCGTGATCCCTTCCGCCACCAGCGCCCGGTTGAGGAAGCCGGCGTGGCGCGCTTCATCGCGGGCCATCAGCTGGAACAGGCGGCCCAGATCGGTGCGACCGGCCTGGATCAGTCGGCGCGAGAGTTCCTTGAACAGCAGGAAGCCGGAAAACTCCGACACACAGGAGCGCACCAGGTAGCTCTCATAGGCCTCCTTGTCTGAGGCCGAGAGCGAACGCAGCCGATCAAGCGGTGTGCGCCGATCGAAGTGATCGCGGTTGTAGTCCGCCTCCATCTCGGCAAGCATGGCGTCGAAGATCGGCCGTTGCGGTTCGATGTCGGTGGTGGCGGCCTTGGCGATCTGGGTGGTGTAGAAGCGCGGTGTCAGCAGGTCTTCGCGCAGATGGGGGGCGGCGCCGACGGCGCTGGTCGCGGCGGCAGTTGCGGCGACAGTCGCGGTGGGGCCGGGGCTGGAGAGGGTGGTCATGGTTGGGAAGGGGAGATGGAACGGGCCAGGGCGTAGGCGCGGGCATCGGGGCCGCCTGTGTGCTCCAGCAGCCAGGCCTGCAGGCCCTGCAGCCAGATCAGCTGTTGCTGGCGATCGCTTCCGGCCTGGCGCCAGCCCGCTTCGCTGTCGCGGGCAACCAGCCGATGGATCGCGCGGTGGCCTGGGCAGAGGCAGCCGCAGGCGCCCAGCCAGCGCTCCTCCAGGCGCAGGTGCAGCCGCAGCTGCCGCAGCAGCCGTTGGTTGGCGGCCTCAACCGCAGCTGCCGGGGCGGTGTTGCCGGCGTTCATCTGGAGGATCCGAGCGCTGATCAGGTCGTGCAGGATCTGGTGCTGCCGCTCCAGCAGCAGCTCCCGCTCGGCCCACAAGCGGGGCCAGCGGCCTGGGCCGGCGACGGCGAGCTGGGCCAGCGCCAGCGGAGCCTCGTGGAGGATCAGCACCATCGGGCCCTTTCCTTGCAGAACAACTTCATGGCACCAGCTCCATGACGGCACTCATGTCATAACGGCATCATGATACTACGTCAAGCGAGAGGCCGGGTAGGTGGAAGGGTTGATAAAGAAAATGGCGGATAGCGGAAATGGCGGATAGCGGGAGACGTCGATGAGGTGGTCCGCCTGCCATCGACCTGCGCTAGCGTTCTGAAGCTTCGGGCTGCTTTCCTGCGGAAGCTTGCTCGCCGCCCCGGTCCGCAGTTGGCGCGTGCCAGATCAGAAGCGCTGTCTGCGTTCCTGGTCTTCGCTTCAGGCCTCAGTTCCGGACCTTGGTTCTGGGCCTTGGTTCCAGGGCTT
>CAIZOZ010000255.1 GCA_903934745.1 uncultured cyanobacterium | reverse complement strand
GGCGTCGGCTCCCTGGCGATCCAGCTGGCCCGCCGCGCCGGCCTGCTGGTGATCGCCACCGCCTCCCGGCCGGAGAGTGCCGCCTGGGTGCGGGAGCTGGGCGCCGATCATGTCCTCGACCACAGCCGCGAGCTGGCGCCCCAACTGGCCGAGCTGGGCCTGGAGACGGTGGATCGAATCGCCAACTTCGCCGACACCGACGCCTACTGGGACGTCATGGCGGAGCTGATCCGGCCCCAGGGGGCGATCGTCGCGATCGTCGGCAACCGGGCGCCGCTGGATCTGGACCGGCTCAAGAGCAAAAGCGCCAGCTTCCACTGGGAGTTCATGTTCACCCGCCCCCGCTATGGCACCCCGGACCTGGCCCGCCAAGGGGAGATCCTCGAGCAGCTGGCCGATCAGCTCGAAGCGGGCGATCTGCGCACCACCCTGCGCACCCAACGGGGGCCGATCACGGCGGAGAACCTGGAGCGCGCCCACCGGTTGCTGGCCAGCGGCCACAGCATCGGCAAGATCGCGTTGGCGGGGTGGGGCGGGCCCCCGGGAGCCGGCGGCAGCTGACGGACAGCTGATCCAGAATCGATTCAGGCAATGGCAGCCAGACAGCGCTGGTAGTACATCTGCCGATCCGCCAAGCCATTGGTACCACCATTGACCCGCAAGGTGACCTCTTTGACGCTTGGGTTTAAATCACAGAGCTGGTTCAGCTGATTGCTTTGCCACCAGAAACCTGCTGAGCTGAAAGGGATAGTGCTCTGCCACATAGTCAACGCCCTGCATCACGGCGGGATCCTGGATGAAATCAGCAAAATGCTGGTAGTTGGCACGCCCGGTCAGCTGGATGTAGCCGCCCCCCTTGAAGCGGGGACCATCGCCCGGCTGGATGTTGCCGAGATCGGCCCTGCCCTCATAGCCCCAGCCGGAGGCGAGCTCTTTTTTGTAGCGCCCTCCACCCGATTCCTGAGCAGTCTGGCTAAGGAAATGATGGAGCCTGGAGTTTGTGGTGATGCCAAACCGATTCAGGCAGCCGTGTCGTCCATGAGAACTGGATCCACCTTGGCCGCAAAGGCCTTCATCGCTTCTATATGATTAGGATTATCCTTACTGAAGAATGTGATGAAGTCAAGAAATTTCTCAGGTTAAATTCTGGCCATAGTGAGAGGAATAACAACATGAGCTTTGAACACAAGCCATAGCCAGAATCCTGCCGATATCCAGCCATTCAGAGAGTTTTGCCCTCCACAGAGCTGACCTCAGCATGCGCCCAACCTGCGCCTCTCAACGACCTGGAGTCTGGAACCAGGCTGTCTCCTGGCTGTCGGCCTTGGCAAAGCCTGGGTGGACCGAGCTCAGAGGCCCGCCTTGAGACCGGTGGGCTTGCCCTTGACGCTGGTGACAATCCGTCCATCACCGCTACCCGCCCCCCGATCCCAGAAGATGCGATCAAAGGTGTCAAAGCTGTATTCGTCGTAGGCACCACCGATACCAATGTCATAACTGTCGGAGGCGCCATGACGGGTGCCAAAGGGGTCGTGGACGAGCCAGATCTGGCGCTCGGGATCACAACCCACCAGCAGCACGATATGACCACCGGTCTTGTACTTCACCCCGAGCACCACGGGGATTCCCTGGCGCAGAGAGAGCAGCAGATCATCGGCCGAAAGAGTTTGCTGGGCGTAATAAGAGTCAATGCCAAGATCCTTCAGGGCCTTGGTCTGACAGGTGTGATCAATGGTGTCGCCATACTTGGCCAGCAGTTGCTGATAGACCGATTCCGGCTCCTTCAGCCCCTGGGCCGCCGCCCTGCGGGTGAGCTCCCCACCCAGCAGACAATCAGCCAACATGGTGCAGGAGGTGAGATTGCATTGGCGGTAGCCATTGCCGAAGGTGGGATGCCAGTCGTTATTGGTCTGGCCGCGATATTTAACGGCAAGCTTGATCGCCTGTGGCAGCCCCTCAATTTGCACATGGGGCTGGTAGGCGTAGACCGTGACGAGGCTGGTCGTGCCATCGCCAGCCAGAAGGGGTTTGACCAGCTGAAGCTTGACGTGTTGATAGCGATCGGGCGAGACCGCGCTGATCAGCATCCGGGTTCCCGCCTTCACCAGAACCTTTTCAGACGTCTCAAGATCCTGAGATCCAACTGGATTCTTTTTGAAGATGGTATCGAGGCGTGCCGTGACAGCTTTCTCGGGCGACGTGCTCATCGTTTGCTTACCTCCTTGATGTCGAAAGGTAAAGAACTTATCAACCCTAGGATTAGTCAGCCGCCTCCCTATCGAGCACGCGCAGCACATTTGAGCTTGTCAGTTACAAACCGCGCAGCGATCAGAGGCATAACGCTCAGACCTCAGCGGCCGGCTCCCCTGGCGGCGCCAACGTCTCGG
>CAIZOZ010000254.1 GCA_903934745.1 uncultured cyanobacterium | reverse complement strand
GGCAGCATCGTCGGGCTGCAGCCGGCCTGGCTGCTGATCAGCCTGCCGATCGGCGCCCGCCTCGGCAGCCTGCTGGGCCTCGGTGAACTGCTGGGGCTGCTGCTGGCGGTGCCAGTGGCCAGCTGCGGCAAGACCTTTCTGGATGCCTGGGTGGCGCGGCTGCGGCGGGGGGAACAGGAGGAGCAGCGGAGCGGGATCGAGCGGTTGGCGGCTGGGGAGTCTCTGTAGTCGAACCAGAATTGCCTCGACGCGATCGCTACAGCGATCCCAGCGATAGCGGACGACAAGCGTTGCTTCAGGTCTGCTCGGAATCACCTGTTTGTTTAGTGGCTGAAGGCGGCTGTCAACCTGCCAAACAGCGCATGGCGTTGGTGCCTGCTGGCGAACGTACCGGGGACACGGCGCTGGTTTGGGTTGAGGAGCGGGCTGGCTGCGGTGCCATGCGGTTGATGGCTTTGCTCCTGCTACGCCCCATCGCCGCCGGCCGCCGCCGCGGCAAGCCGTTCACGGCTGATGATGGGCTCCCCTACCGCAACCCCCAGCTGTCTTCTCCGGTTCCCCTTCACCCTTCCCCCGGCGCCGGCACCACCCCCTGTTGCTCCAGATAGCTGATCACCTGAGCCACGGAATCCTCCAGGCTCTGGCTACCGGTATCCACCCGCAGTTCAGGGGCTTCAGGTTGCTCGTAGGGGCTGGAGATGCCGGTGAACTCCTTGATCGTGCCGGCCCTGGCCTTGGCGTAGAGGCCTTTGGTGTCGCGCTGTTCGCACACCTCCAGCTCGGCGGCGCAGTGGATCTCGATGAAGTCGCCGTTGTCCACCAGCGCCCGGGCCCGTTGCCGATCAGCCCGGAATGGCGATACGAAGGCGGTGAGCACCACGACGCCGGCATCGAGGAAGAGTTTGGCCACTTCGCCAATGCGGCGGATGTTCTCCTCCCGGTCGGCATCGGAGAAGCCGAGGTCGGCGCAGAGGCCATGGCGCACGTTGTCGCCATCGAGCACATAACAGGCCAGTCCTTGCTCGAACAGGGCCGAGTTGACGGCATTGGCCAGGGTGCTCTTACCGGCGCCGCTCAGCCCGGTGAACCAGAGGATGGCGCTGCGATGGCCGCGTTGGTGGGCGCGGGCCGCCCGGCTCACGGTGGAGTGGTGCCAGACAATATTGGTTGCCTTGCCGGCCTGGCTGGTGGCGGCCTGGCCGGCCTTGGGGTCCAGGTCGCCGATGGTGGCCTGGGAGGAACTGGGCGATGTCATGGCATCGGCGGCAGGATGACCGCAGGATCAGAGCTGATTGGCATTCTCCCTGGCGGGCGTCGGATCGGTCAGCCGCGCCGTGGCCGGGGGCCGCCGGTCAGCCCCCGGCCTGCTTGGGCCGGAATCCCTCCTTCTCCAGGGTTGTCAGGGCGATGGCCAGCTGATCCCCCTGCAGTTCGATCACGCCGTCCTTGAGGGTGCCGCCGGTACCTGCGGTGGCCTTGAGCGCCTTGAGCAGGGCCTTGGCCTCGGCTTCGGCGATCTCGAGGCCGGTGATGGCGGTCACCAGCTTGCCGCCCTTGCCGGCCTTGGTGCGCTGCACCCGCACCCGCTGCTGGGCCCTGGTGGTCTCGGCCTGCTGCGGGATGCCGCGCTGCAGGCTCTCCGGCCGGCCGAATTCCTGCCAGCCGCCCTTGTTGGCCATGGTGTTCGTCCTCCCCTGCTGCAAATGGCTGGCGCCGCCATCTTGGGTGGCGATCGCAGCGGCGTTAACTTGGCTGCAGTCTTGATGGATCACGATCCTGGCTGTGACGCTCGAATGGGGGAGCGAGGAGCCAATGGCCGGGGGCTTGGCTAAGGCCTTTGGGGCACCCCGGCCTCTCCTGCCAGGGCCGATCCAGGGCCAGTGCAGGCGCAAGCGCAGCCAGCACCGAAATGCCTCGCTCCGCGGTGCCGGGCTGGTGGGTTGGCTGCTGGGGCTGGTCGGACCCCTGCAGCCCCTCTGGGCTGGGGAGTCGGCCGCGACGCTGATGGCCGAAGCCGCTCTCCCACAAGCCGCTCCCCTTCAAGTCGTCCCTCAAGCAGCCGTTCCTACAGCAGAGGTGGCTGAAGCCGTGGCCTCTGAACGGCCTGCTCCGGCCAGGCTGACCCCGGCCGGGGCAGCCCCAGCCGCTCCGCAAGAGCCTCTTCCAACGCCAGGCTCCTTCGCTGATGTGCGACCCGGCGACTGGAGTTACCAGGCCCTGAGCCAGCTGGTGGCCGTTGAGGGCTGTCCCGGCGCCGATGGCCGGGTCGTTCTGGATGGGGCGATGCCGCTGAGCCGCTTTGAAGCGGCGGCGCTGCTCCAGGCCTGTCGATTCACGAGCGGCGACCGCACCGATCTGCTCCTGCGGCTGGAACGGGAGTTTCAGCCCGAGCTGGCCGTGCTGCAGGGGCGGGTTGATGCGCTGGAGACCCGCCTGGGGGAGCTACAAGCCACCCAGTTTTCCGCCAGCACCATCCTCTGGGCTGATCTGAGAATGTGGCTCGGCGCTGTGCAATATGGCGGCAATCAGATTGATCGCGCCCGCAACACTTACAACGGCCGACCGCTGCGCGAAGCGCTGAATCTTGTTTATGACGTGCGCTTCAACTTCGACACCAGTTTCAATGGCCAGGATCTATTGCGGGTGAGGCTGCGCAGCGGTAACGGTGGTTATAGCGGTTTCCGCAGCAACATCGCCCCTTCGCTGCAGGTGGCTGGTCTCTCCCCGGGCAGTTGTGAGCCCGGCAAGACCTGCCGGAATGGCCAGATCGTTCTCGACAAGCTCTATTACCAGCGCTCGATCGGCAATCATCTTCACCTCACCGTCGGCAGTCGGGTGAACCAGAAGGACATGCTCGGCATCTGGCCTTCGGTGTATGGCGAGAACGAGGTGTTGCTGAGCCCTTTCGACAAGGCAGGGGCTCCTGGCGCCTACAGCGACATCAAGGGCACCGGGATCGGGCTCTACTGGAACCAGCGCGACCAGGGGGGCACCACGCCGGGGCTGGTGCTGAGTGGTGTCTATGCGACAGCGGGAGGCAAGGATGGCAACCCTGCCGAAGGTGGTCTGTTCACGGCCGCTTCTGTGGGGGCAGCCACGGCCCAGCTGGGCTATCTGGGCCGGGGCTGGGGGGTGGCCGCCGCTTATACCTACAACCAGGCGGGTGCCTACGATCGCTCCGCCATCACCCCCCTGGCGGCGCAGACCTGGCCGAAACTGCAGCCGGGCCTGGGGGGGCATGTGGATTCCTATGGGCTCTCCGCCTTCTGGCAACCCCTGCGCCCGGGCTGGATTCCGGCGATCAATCTCGGCTGGGGCCTCAATCGCAATGTCTACGACCACGACGGTCCCGACGCCGCCAGCCGGCTGCTGGCGGCCAGTAGCCAATCCTGGATGCTGGGCCTTAATTGGTCCGAGGCCTTCAACTCAGGCAGCGAACTGGGGTTGGCGATCGGTTCGCCTCTGGGGTTGACGCGCTATACGAATCCCGCTGGCGAGCAGGGGGCCGATGATCAGGCGCTGATGATGGAAATCTGGTATCGCTACCAGGCCACGGACTGGCTTTCGATCACCCCGGGCCTGTTCTGGCTCCCCCGTCCCCGCGGGCAGCTCACCGCCAGTGCCAGCGACTGGGA
Source organism: uncultured cyanobacterium (assembly GCA_903934745.1). GTDB lineage: Bacteria > Cyanobacteriota > Cyanobacteriia > PCC-6307 > Cyanobiaceae > Cyanobium. The sequence continues at coordinate 4,504 of CAIZOZ010000254.1, read as the reverse complement.
CAGCACACCGCTGCCGAGGAGCCAAGGCTCCAGCTTCCATGCTTTCGGGGCGGTGCTGAAATTACGCTTCCGCTTCTGAGGCTATGGGCCGGATGGATCTCCTGAATCCAGTTCCCTGAGCCAGTGGTTTGGTCTGTTTAGCCAAGCTGTTCAGGCTATTCAATCAAGCCGTTCAATCAAGCCGTTCAATTAAGACGCCTGGCTGGTCGGTTCCCGGGCTGAGGTGATGGAGTACTGCTTCAGGTTTGTCGAGCCATGATGCTGTTGATTTTGATCTCAGCTTGGTGCTTGGGGTGCATCGTCTGAGCCCCGTCTTTAGGGTTCGAGGCCTGAAGTGGGCCGTTGCGTCTGGTTGTTGGGTTGGACAGCGGATTCGGTGTTCAGGTTGCCGATGTGGGCTGAGGATTTTGATGGCACAGCAGCGATCAACTTCCCCTTTACGCATTAGGATTCAATTCTCTGTCTGGGCTTTCAGGCCCATTCCATTCCCGCCCCTTGTTTCGTTGAATCGTTCGCCGGCCTGATGGCACAGGTGGTGTTTCCGCTCCGGTTCCCTTGGTGACCGCTGCCCGCATCGCCCCCGGCCTCGCCCCCTGCAGCGGCTGGTTCCTGGCCGATTTGCCCATGTCTCCCGCCCCATCCCTGCATCCTGCAGCCGGCAGCAGCCCTGCCAGCAGACCGTTTGCGCGCCGCTCCCTGGCGCCGCTGGCTCCCCTGTTGTTGCTGCCCTGGCTGGTCTGGGCCCTGCCCGCCAGCCTGGCGGAACCCAGCGCGCCCAGTCGTGCCGGCACCAGCCCCGCCATCCCAGCCAGCAGCAGCCCCGCCACCGGTCCAGCCATCACCCCAGAGTCGCCCCTTCCCTGCGAGCGGCTCTGGGGTGATGGCCACAGCTTCCAGTCCCTGGACTTCGTGCAGGTGGTTCCGATCCGGCTCAAGCGCTCCCGCTATGACCTGCTGATCCGCCCCGATGACCATGTGCTGCCGCTCTCCGCGCTCAGCCTGCGGTTGCCAGACAACTTCGACGGCAGCCTGATCTTCGAGAGCCTGCGCCTCTGCCGCATGCTCACGCCGCCGGCGGTCCATCGCACCCGCTGCAGTGAGCCGCTGCCGGCCCGTGTGGAGCGGCTCAGCGTCCAGGAGGTGCGGATCATTCCCGAGACTCCCCTGGCCGGCACTGACACCTACGGCCTGTCGTTGATGCTGTTCAATCCCAGCGTCCCCGGCCGCTATCCCTTGCGCCTGTATGCCGCCAGCCCAGCGGCTCCTCAGCCCACCTACCGGGGCACCTGGTTGATTCGAATCAGCGCGGAACAGGATTGACCCCCCTGGCCCCGTTCCGCTCGCCTGGCTGAAGGCTCAGCCGATCCACAGACCCTGCGCGAAGCGCAAGGCGTAGAGCACCAGCAGCAGGCTGCCGAAGCCCAGCAGAAAGCGGCGCCAGCCGGGATGGTGTTCAAACCAGGCGCCGTACAGCATCAGCAGCGGCGCCGTGGCGAAGATGTGGCGCTCGAGGCTGATCGTGTTCTGCTTGAGCAGATAGAGCAGCAGGCTGGCGGCGCCGAACACCCAGAGCTCCAGTGGCAGGCGTCGGTAGCCCCAGGCGGCCAGCAGCAGCGCCCCCACCACCACCACCAGGTTGAGACCGGGCATGCCGGCCAGCAACCAGTAGGCGAGGAACGCCACCAGCGAGAGCACGAAGCTGGTCCTTGGTTGGCGTTGGCGCAGTCCGAAGGCCGCAACCCCGAGCAGCAACGTGGCCGTGATCAGGATCGGGTGAACGAGGTCGACCAGGGCCGCGGCCTTGGTGTTGGTCAGGCCGAGGACCACCTGGGACAGCAGCTTGCTCCAGGAGGGCAGCCCGGAGAGATTGAAGCCCGGGCGCACGTTCCAGGCCTGCTGGGCGTGGATGAAGGCGAGGGGATCGCCGCTCAGGTGCAGGTTGATCCCGGCCACGGCGGCGAGTCCGCCCAGGGCCAGCAGCGCCACCACCAGGCCGGCGCTGAGGCGGCGGCGGCGGCCAAAGGCCACCAGGATCGCGGGGGCGATCACCAGGCCGGTGGGGCGGGTCGCGGCGCTGAGGGCCCCGAACAGGGCGATCCGAGGTGCGTGCAAGTGGGGGCGTAGCAGCTCGATCAGGGCCTGGCAGGTGAACAACAGATAGAACGATTCTGTATAGGGAATCGCAAAGAAGATGCTCATCGGGTTGAAGCAGCACAGCAGCACCACGGTCCTGGCGGTGGCCTCTCCCTGGCATGACCGACTGAGCCGCATCAACAGGACCAGGGCAACCAGAAACGCCCCGTTGCTGAGCACCAGCGCCATCGCTAACGGTGGCAGATGCAACAAGCCAGCCGTCAGCTTGACGACGTAGGGAAAGACGGGAAAAAAGGCGAAGTTGTCACCGGCGTAGCCCTGGGCCACGATCTGCAGGTAGTGGGCGGCATCCCATTGGCTGAGCCGGGAGGCCAGGGCGCCGGGCGGCTGCCGCTGCACGGCGATCAGCAGGGGGCCAAAGAACAGCAGGCGGCTGAGCAGCCAGCTCCAGAACACCACCGGTGGCAGCACGCTGGCCAGCTGGATCCGGGCACTGGCATGGGCAGGGCCGCTGGCGGGCTCGGTGGATGGCATCGGCGGCCGGCTGGGCGATCAGGGGGCGTCCATGCCAGGCCGACGCAGTCTCTACGCTGACGATCCGTCTTTCGAGCGCCGCCGGTGACCAGCACCATCCCGCCGATGCCCGCCGCCCATCCTGACGCTGCGGCGCTGCAGCCCTCCGCCCGGCCCAATGCCCTCGGCCGCTTCGGCCCCTATGGCGGTCAGTACGTGCCGGAAACGCTGATGCCGGCCCTGGCCGAGCTGGAAAAGGCGGCGGCCGAGGCCTGGCGCGATCCGGCCTTCACCACCCGGCTGAACCATCTGCTGCGCGACTACGTCGGCCGGCCCAGCCCCCTTTATGAGGCGGAGCGACTCAGCGAGCACTATCGCCGCCCGGAAGGCGGTCCCCGCCTCTGGCTGAAGCGTGAAGATCTCAATCACACCGGCGCCCACAAGATCAACAACGCCCTCGGCCAGGCGCTGCTGGCGTTGCGCATGGGCAAGCAGCGGATCATCGCCGAAACCGGCGCCGGTCAGCACGGCGTTGCCACGGCCACGGTCTGCGCCCGCTTCGGCCTCGAGTGCGTGATCTACATGGGCGCCGAGGACATGCGCCGCCAGGCGCTGAATGTGTTCCGTATGCGCCTGCTCGGCGCCACGGTGCAGCCGGTCACCGCCGGCACGGCCACCCTCAAGGACGCCACCAGCGAAGCGATCCGCGACTGGGTCACCAATGTGGAGAGCACCCATTACATCCTCGGTTCGGTGGCTGGTCCCCACCCCTACCCGATGCTGGTGCGCGATTTCCATGCGGTGATCGGTGAGGAGACCAAGCGCCAGTGCGCCGAGGCCTTCGGTCGCTTGCCGGACGTGCTGGTGGCCTGTGTCGGTGGCGGCTCCAATGCCATGGGCCTGTTCCATCCCTTTGTTGAGGATGTCTCGGTGCGCTTGATCGGCGTTGAGGCCGCCGGTGATGGCGTCGCCACCGGCCGCCATGCGGCCACGATCACCGAAGGGCGGGTGGGGGTGCTGCATGGCGCCATGAGCCTGCTGCTGCAGGACAGCGAGGGCCAGGTGCAGGAGGCCCATTCGATCAGCGCCGGCCTCGACTACCCAGGAGTCGGCCCGGAGCACAGCTATCTCAAGGGCATCGGCCGGGCTGAATACGCCGCCGTCACCGACGACGAAGCCCTGGAGGCGCTGCAGCTTCTCTGTCAGCTCGAAGGCATCATCCCGGCCCTGGAAACCGCCCACGCCTTCGCCTGGCTGGAAACCCTCTGCCCCACCCTGGCCCCCGGCACCGAGGTGGTGCTCAACCTTTCCGGCCGCGGCGACAAGGATGTCAACACCATGGTCGAGCGGCTGGGGGACCGGCTGGGGGGCTGAGGGCTGGTGGGGGCGGTTGGCCCTCAGAAAGTCCTTCGTTAAGAGTTCGCTGAAAAACCCAGCAACCTCTGCCAGAACTAGGCAACTGCCCATTCGTTGATGCGAGGCCAACAGGAGCGCAGCAGCTCCTTGTTCTCCTACGTCTCGATCGAGGAGCGGATCCCGACCAGCCATCCGCTCAGGCGGATTCGCAAGTTGGCGGATCAGGCTCTGGATCGATTGAATCCCACCTTCTGCCAGCTGTAGGCCCTGGAAGGCGGCCGCCCATCGGTTCCGCCAGAGCAACTGCTGTTGGCCTCGCTGCTGCAGGCGTTTTATGGGATCCGGTCCGAGAGGCTGTTGGTGGAGCAGCTCCACTACAATCTGCTGCTCCGCTGGTTTGTGGGCTTGAGCCCCGATGATGCGATCTGGCACCCGACCACATTCACAAAAAACCGTGATCGGCTCCTCAATAACGACGTGATGGGGCTGTTCCTGGAGAAGCTGATGGGCGCTCCGGAGGTCAAACGGCTACTCAGCGACG
>CAIZOZ010000253.1 GCA_903934745.1 uncultured cyanobacterium | reverse complement strand
TGGCGCAACACCATCTGATGGCCCACCTCCACAAACAGGGCTTCGGTCTTGTCCGTGAGCCCGAGGGCGCCGAGGCCATGGAAAAAAGCGAGCCAGCAGAGCAGGGCGAGCGCCAGGCCAACCAGCCAGGGCTGTCGACGGGGCTGCTGTTGCCAGAACTCCGTCAAGCGGTTTGTGGCCGTGCGATCAGTGGCTGTGGGGGCAGTGGCCATGGGAACGCTGCCCGCAGCAGGAACGGGCAACTTAGGAGCCGGTCAAACGGCGCCACCAGGCCCAGACCCAGCTCGTGGAGCCAGAAGCGTGATACCTACAAACGCTGAAATCACAGCAGTACATGCGCTGGAGCCGACCTGCTCCGATGTCCACCAGCGATGAGCGGCGGGTGACGGCTGTAGCGGCTGGGTCTGGCCGCTGATCACGGTCTCCTGGTGATCTGGAGCTGGATCAATGCTGTCGTTCGATCAGAATTTCCAGCCCCGGGAGATCTCAACATCTGGAGCAAAGTGACCTCGAGTAATGGGCTTACTTGATGTACTCCTTCAGGACACCGTTGCGATTGGGATGGCGCAACTTGCGCAGGGCCTTGGCCTCAATCTGGCGAATCCGCTCGCGGGTGACATCGAAGATCTGACCGATTTCCTCAAGAGTTTTCATCCGGCCGTCGTCGAGGCCATAGCGCAGGCGCAGCACATCACGCTCCCGGGGGCTGAGGGTGGCCAAAACGCCTTCAAGATCCTCCCTCAGCAGGTTTTTGGCGACGTCCTGCTCTGGATTTTCGATGTCGGCTTCAATAAAATCACCAAGACGGGAATCCTCTTCCTTGCCGATCGGGGTTTCAAGCGAAATCGGCAGCTGGGCCGATTTGGCGATGAAGCGAAGCTTCTCGATCGTCATCTCCATGCTCTCGGCGATCTCTTCTTCGGTTGGTTTGCGGCCGAATTCCTGGGAGAGGGTCTTGGTGGTTTTCTTGATGCGGGAGATGGTTTCGTAGAGGTGAACCGGTAGGCGAATTGTGCGGCTCTGATCGGCAATGGCGCGGGTGATCGCCTGACGAATCCACCAAGTTGCATAGGTGGAGAACTTGTAACCTTTTTCATGGTCGAATTTCTCCGCCGCTCGAATCAGGCCAAGACTTCCCTCCTGGATCAAATCCTGGAAGGAAAGACCCCGATTCATGTATTTCTTGGCGATCGATACCACTAGGCGCAGGTTCGACTGCACCATCTTTTCCTTGGCCCGCCGGCCCAGCATCAGACGCCGCCGAAACTTGATCAGCGGCATATCGAAGATCGCCGCCCATTCCTTGGAATCGGGAAAATGCCCTTTATCGGCCTCAAATTCGGAGGCTTTCTCCTCCAGCTCCAGCAGGTCGGCAATCTTGCGGGCCAGTTCAATCTCCTCATCAGGCCTCAGCAGCCGGATGCGGCCGATTTCCTGCAGGTACACCCGAATCGAATCCTCGGTGTATACCCCCTTCGGTCCCACCTTGATGCTGGCCAGGGCCTTGGCGGACTTGACATCTTTCTTCTCGGCAACGTCGCCGATGCCGAGCTCAAGGTCATCACTCTCCCCATCCGCCCCGGCGCTAACCAGCAATCCGTCGGCGTCAGCTTTCAGAACCACAACCTTGCCGGCTTTGGCCGCGCCTTTGGCTGCCGCCGGTTTACGGGCTTTGGTGGTTTTGGTGGTTTTGGTCGCTTTGGCCGCCTTCGCAGGCTTGGCGGCGGTGTCGGCTGGGGCGCTCTTGCGGGCCTTGGGCTTGGGAGCGGGCAATACCTCGCCGTCAGCCGTCACCGTCATTAAGATTTCGGGCACCACTGTCTTGACCGCAGGCGGGGTCTTGGCAGCCAGTCCGCCCTTGCTCGCGGGGCTTGCAGAGACGGGGGCACTGGCGGCCTTGACCTTGGCGGCAACGGAACTCATAGCGGGTACGCGACAAAAACAGGGATCAAGTGGTCACGAGGGTTCGTTGCAACGAAACTCGAAACAGGAGCAGCAAACACTGCTCGCTGAAAGACCAGGGAGGATGGACGGTAGAACAAGCGCCCGATCGCAGCGATCAAGCGATCAAACGGTATGAAGGGCGGCCGGAGGACTGGAGCATCAAGCCATCTTGGGGGGAGACCCCCGAGCGGCGGGAGATTCGGAATGGGGCGACCGGAGCCGGAGCAGTGCTGTCAGGGGTGGTCGCAGACCTGATGCCGGAATGGGAGCAGGACTCCCGGGGCACTCGAAGGGTCTTCCCTCTGGACGGAACTCTGCCGGGTTCCGACGGCAGCCTGTTCAGCATGCCCAACCTCAATATTCTAGGAATCGGCTGAGACCTTTGCAAGACTGCGTCCAGCGTTTTGCAAGATCGTCCCCGCAGCCCCGCCCCCCTGGCTGGAAATCTGGTTGGAAGCCGGCCGGGAGGGCCAGGTCTTCACCTACGCCAACCCCGACGGTCTGACCGTGGGCGTCGGGGATCTGGTGCAGGTGCCACTTCAGGGTCGTCGCCATGCAGGCCTGGTGCTCGCCTGTCTGCAGACGCTGCCGGAGGGCCTGGCAGACAAGCGCATGCGGGCTGTCGAGACTGTGTTGCAGAGCGCCGCGGTGGCTGGCAGCTGGCAGGCTCTGCTGGTGGCGGTGGCCACGGCCTGCCACACCAGTCGCTTTCGCACGCTCAAAAGTGCCCTGCCCCCAGGCTGGCTTGGCCAGCGCCCCCGGGGGCCCGGCGGCAGGCTGCTCTGCCAGATCAGCCGGGTCGATTCACAGCCCCATGCGCCTGAGCTCCAGGCTGAACTGAGCTGCCGCCAGCGGGCCCTGCTCGACCATCTCGACCGCCTGGGCGGGCGGCGCCTGCTGCGGGATCTGCTGGCCGTCGATGGGTTTGGCCGGGGTCTGATCACGGCCCTTGAAGCGAAGGGTCTGGTGCGTCGTGAGCTGGTTCGCGGCAGCCCAGTGAGCCGGACTCCACTCCTCGGACAGCCCCCTGCCTTAGCCCCGCCGATCGTGCTGGAGCAGCCGCGGATCGCCAATGCCGCCCAGGCCGCGGCGGTGGAGGCCATCGAGACGGCTGCGGCAGGGAGCACCCTGCTGCTCTGGGGGGTGACCGGCGCCGGCAAGACGGAGGTCTACCTGCAGGCGGCGGCCCGCCAGTTGCAGCAGGGGCGCAGCGTGTTGCTGCTGGCACCGGAGATCGGCCTGATTCCCCAGCTGCTGGATCGCTGCCGGGCCCGGTTCGGTCCCCAGGTGCTGGAGTATCACAGCGGCATGGGGGATGCGGAGCGGGTGACGGCCTGGCGCCGTTGCCTGGATGCGGCGGCGGCCGCCGAACCGATGGTGGCGATCGGTACCCGCTCGGCGATCTTCCTGCCCCTGGCTCCCCTCGGCCTGATCGTGCTCGATGAGGAACACGACACTTCGTATAAGCAGGAGAGCCCGATGCCCTGCTATCACGCCCGGGACGTCGCCCAATGCAGAGCCAGCCTCGATGGCGCTCGGCTGCTGCTGGGCAGTGCCACCCCCTCGCTGGAAACCTGGCTGCGCTGTGGTCAGCCGGAGCTGGAGGGCGGAATCCGGCTGTTGCGGCTGCCGGAGCGCATCGGCCAGCGCCCCCTGCCGCCGGTGCGTTTGGTGGATATGCGCCTGGAGTTCGCCGAAGGACACCGGCGTTTGATCAGTCGCCCGCTGATGGACCGGCTGGAACAGCTTCAGGCCCGTGGTGAGCAGGCGGTGGTGCTGGTGCCGCGGCGGGGCTATCGCTCCTTCCTCAGTTGCCGCAGCTGTGGTGAAGCGGTGCAGTGCCCCAACTGTGACGTGGCTCTGACGGTGCATCGCAGCAGCCACCGTGGCGGCAGCGCCACGGAATGGCTGCGCTGCCATTGGTGTGATCATCGCCAGGAGATCGGCCAGCGCTGCGGCAAGTGCGGCTCCACCGCCTTCAAGCCCTTCGGTGCCGGCACCCAGCGGGTGATGGAGCAACTGGCCGCCGAACTGGAGGGCCTGAGGTTGCTGCGCTTTGACCAGGACACCACCCGCGGCCGCGATGGCCACAGGCGCCTGCTCGAGCGCTTCGCCGCCGGCGAGGCCGATGTGCTGGTGGGCACCCAGATGCTGGCCAAGGGCATGGATCTGCCGCGGGTGACGCTGGCGGCCGTGCTGGCCGCCGACGGCTTGCTGCATCGCCCCGATCTGCGCTCTTCGGAGCACTGCCTGCAGTTGTTGCTGCAGCTGGCCGGCCGGGCCGGCCGGGGTGAATTGCCGGGGGAGGTGCTGGTGCAGACCTACAGCCCCGAGCATCCGGTGATCCGCCATCTGGTGGATGGGCGCTACGAACGTTTCCTGGAGGAGGAGCTGCAGCTGCGTCGCCAGGCTGGCCTGGTGCCCTTCAGCCGCGCCTGCCTGCTGCGTTTGGCCGGGCCCTCGGCCAGTGCCACCGCCACGGCGGCCACCAGCCTGGTGGAACGGGTGCGCGCCCAGGTGGAGAGTGAGGGCTGGATGGTGATCGGCCCGGCCCCGGCCCCGGTGGCCAAGGTGGCGGGGCGCAGTCGTTGGCAGGTGTTGCTGCACGGACCGGCGGCAACGGCACTTCCGCTGCCGCCGGAGGCGGAGCTGAGGCGGATCCTGCCCCAGAGCGTCAGCCTGGCGATCGATCCGGATCCGCTGCAGCTCTGAGGCCCGCGGCCTTCAGGCGGGCAGTTCGGGCAGGCCGAACCCGAGGCGCAACCGGATCCGCTGCAACAGCGACACCAGCACCAGGGCCAGAGCGATGGCCAGGCCGCCCAGCCCGAGCCGGCTCCAGCGCCAGCACTGCAACTGCAGCACATTGCGCTGCCCGCTCTGCAGCGACCAGAGCAGCTGGGGCTCCCCGCCGGCTTGCCGGGCTAAGGCGCGGGCCGGCTGGGGCCCGGCCGTGATCACCGCCGCCGCCGAGACGGGCACCAGTTGCAGGCTGAGCTCAACGCCAGGCAGGACCGGCAGCGGCGTCAGATCCACCACCAGGAAGAGCCGCTGGCGCACGCCCACCAACCAGTTGCGTTCCTGCAGCCGCAGATCCGCCGCCGGCAGGGACACCCCCGCCAGTTCGGCGGCGGCCTTGAGGCTGCGTTGCAGAGCCGCCAGGGCCTGATCAGCGGGCAGAACCGCCGTGGAGAGCACCTGCACCTCCCCCTGCTGTTGGCCGCGGAAAGCTGCCGGGCCGGCGTGGAGGGCCTCGGCGAAACGCCGCTGCCAGGGGGTCAGTTGGCCGGAGTCGCTGCGCAGGCGATGGCTCAGCTGCAGCCGGCCTGGGCCCTCGAAGCGCAATTCACTGCGCACGTCCATGCAGCCGCCCAACAAGGGCAGCAGCAACAGCGCCGCCAGCAGCACGGCCACGATGGCGGCAAAGCCGATCGGCGCTGAGGTCGGGCCCACTGGCGGCGGCGGCTCCTGCGGCGGGCCTTGGCGACGGCGGGCCGCGGCGGGGCCAGCGCCGGCACCGCTGCCCTCCAGCAGCGCTCCCTGTTGGCCCAGATCCGGCAGGGTCAGCGACCAATGGCGCGGCCGCTGCAGGGCCGGGGCCTCCAGCACCGTGAGCAGATCCTTGGCCTGGGCGCGCAAGGTGGCGTCGACACAGGCCTTGAGGCTGCGACAACAGTCAGCGGCGCCTTCGGTCTGGCCCTGGCCCATCAGTGCTGTGGCCATGAGCAGGCGCACGCCCGCCCCAATTGTCGAGGTGGGGCCATGGGCTGCGGCTAACGGCTCCAGCAGCCGCAGGCACTGGCCGTACTCGCCGCGATCGATCGCCTGGCGCGCTGCTCGCAGCGCGAGGCTGATCGCCGGATCAAGGGCGCGATCAGCCATGGCAGCACCGTGACGCCATCAGCAATCGAGCTGGCCCTTGTTGCCCACCACCATCGTGCCGATGCCGGCCTTGGTGAACACCTCCAGCAGCAGGGCATGGGGAACGCGGCCATCGACGATGTGGGCGGCGACGACGCCCTGGGCCAGGGCCCGGATGCAGCACTCGGTCTTGGGGATCATGCCGCCGTTGACAACGCCGGAGTGGATCAGCTCGCGCGCCTGGGCCAGGGTGAGCTGCTGCACCAGGGAATCGGGATCCTCGCGATCCCGCAGGATGCCGCAGGTGTCGGTGAGCAGGATCAGTTTCTCGGCTCCGAGCGCCGCCGCCAGTTCGCCGGCCACGGTGTCGGCATTGATGTTATGGGCCTTGCCGTGGAGGTCTGGGGCGACGCTGGAAATCACCGGGATGTAGCCGGCATCGAGCAGCGGCGTGATCACCGAGGGATTGACCAGCGCCACATCCCCCACCAGCCCCAGGCTGCCGTCGCCGTGGGTGCGGGCCTGCAACAGGCTGCCGTCACTGCCGCAGAGCCCAACGGCCCGACCGCCGACCTGATTGAGGCCATTGACGATCTGCTTGTTGACCTTGCCGACCAGCACCATTTCAACCACTTCCATCGTGGCTTCATCGGTGATGCGCAGCCCATCGCGAAAGCGGGCCTCGATGCCGACGCGGGAAAGCCAGTGATTGATCTCGGGTCCACCGCCGTGCACCACCACTGTCTGCACCCCGACGCAGGCCAGCAAGGCCAGATCGCGGAAGACCGCATCACGCAGCTCCTCGCGCACCATGGCGGCACCGCCGTACTTGACGACGATCGTGCGGCCGCTGAAGCGCTGGATGTAGGGCAGCGCCTCGCTGAGGACGGAAACGCGCAGGCTGTCTTCAGGGCTGACGTGGAGATCGGAGCTCAAGGGTGTCAAGCGTCGGGGGGGCTGGCGGCTGGGAGCAGGTCCAGCCGGAACTTGCCGGCGGAGAGCTGGGTCAGTTCGGCCCTCAGCTCCGGACCGAAGAAGCGTCCAAGGCGATCCTGACGCTCCTGCCAACGGGCAAAAGCCACCCCCCGACAGGCAAAAGTCAGGCGCAGGCCGTAGGCGCCGTCACAGTCGCATTCCTCCACCGACTCCAGCTGGGGAGGTTCGTCCTCGTCCCAGAGCTTGAGGGCCTCGAGGGATGACTCCAGGTGCGCTTTCTGGCCGTAGCGCCAGCGGGTCACATCGGCCAGGAGCTTGCGCAGGGGCTCACTCTCGGGCAGCTCCCGCAGACTGCTGAAGGTCTGGGGGCGGCTGAGTCGGTTCGCCGGCGGCAGCTCGGAGGATTTGAGGGCCAGGCCGCCCAGCAGGATCGGAATCCCGTAAAAGATGGTCGGCAGGCTGAGATTGGCGTTGTCGCCGAGATAGGCGATCGAACCGATCACCGTGAGCACGGCTCCGGCCACCGTGACGAGACTGCCGGGGGAAGTCAGGGCTTGCATCGGACCATCTTCCAGCAACAGGGGCCGCGATGGGAGCCGCTGGGCCAATTCCACCGCTGCCGCCACCGGTCTGGATCCAGATGGGTGGCAGCAGTCAGCCAAGCCGTGGCAGAGCTGAGGCCGTGCCGCGCAGCAGCGGCAGGTTGATGGCGCCACAAGCAGTGATCGCTGAACAGCACCTGCACCCAGGCTGGCAGGCCGCGTTGGCCCCAAAATGCTGGGGTCGAGGGCGCGTCAGCGGCCAGACTCGCCATAGCTCCCAGGTGCGGGCTGCCCAGCTCGGACTCCCCAGCCAGGAGCTCCCTGAATCAGCCGTTCGCCCCGCCACCGGCCTCAGCGACGACCTCTTCATCCTCCACGCCCTTCATCCCCAGCGCTGTTCTGGCCCCCAACGATGCGTTCCGAGCCCTCCCAACCGTTTCCCGAGGCCACGGATCGTCCCGATCCAGCCGAATCGCCGATCGCCGCCGACTCCACGGGCGCAGCGCCAGTGCCGGACCTTGCCACCTTGATCGAACAGCTGCGTCAGGACAGGCTCTGGCTGCTCCGTCAGATCGACAGTGGTCAGTGGGCCGAATGGCGCCTCGATCTAGCAGCGCTGGAGCGGGAACTGGGCCAGCTGCTCGAGCAGGCCAGCGAGAGGCTGCTCGGCAGCTGAGCCGATCGCCAGCCGCTCAGAATGGAATGTCGTCGTCGTCGGCGAACTCCTCGGGGGGGACCAGCGGGCCGCTGTTCCAGACGGCTGGTGCTGGCGTCGGTGCCCCAGCGGCAGTGCCAGAGCCGGGGCCAGGGGCCTGGCGTCGCTGGGGGCTGGGGGCTGGGGGCCGGCCAGCGGGGTAAGGGGGCGCCGAGCCCCTTGGGGCGGTCTCCCTCGGGGCCGTGTCCCTTGGGGCAGTGTCCCTTGGGGCCGTACCGATCGGGGCCCGATCTCCTGCTGGTGCTGAAGAGGCTCCGGTGAACGATCCGGAGGGCTGGGACTCCGATGCCGCAAGGGGATGGAGGCGCGAGAGGGTCAGTTCCGCCCGCTTTTCCTTCACGCCGTCCTGGCGGGTGACCGTGTTCATCCGCATCCGTCCCTCCAGCACCAGGCGCTGGCCGACCTGCACCCGGTTCTGGAGGTCCTGGGCCAGATTGCCCCAACCCACCACCTTCAGCTGGCCCGCCGGATCATCGGGCCGCAAGCCCTCAAGGCTCACGGTCATTTCCGCCACCGGGGTCTGATTGTCCTGGGTGTAGCGAACCTGAGGCGCTTCCAGCACCTCGACTTCAAGCAGACAGTGATTCAAGCCCCACCCAGCCGACGGCACCAACCATCCTGATGCACGTGCCCTCGTTTCACCAAGGCGCAGGCCCGGCCCGAGCACAGGCACCTCGGCTGTGGCTGATCGCCGGCACCGGCGAGGGGCCCCGGCTGGCGACGGCGCTGCTGCAGGCGGGCTGGCAGCTGCGTGTGTGTGTGGTGAGCCGGGCCGCCGCCAGGGCCTATGCCCCGCAGCCAGGACTGGAGCTGGTGGTGGGAGCGATCGGTTCGAGCAGCCCCGAAGCCACGCCCTTGGCCGGCGTCAGACAGGAGCTGGAACGCGCCAGGGCGAACCGGCAGCCCTACCGCTGGGTGATCGATGCCAGCCATCCGTTTGCCAGCCAGATCACCGTGGCCCTGGTGCAGGGCTGTGACGAGGCCGGGGTGCCGTTGCTGCGACTGCAACGCCTCGAGCTCAGCGGCGACGGCGCCTCAAGTCTGGTCGCGCTGGCAGAGCTCGCCGAACTTCGCGGCCAGGCGCAGCGTGGTGAGCGCTTGTTGTTGGCGATCGGGGCCCGGCGCCTGGCCGACGCCATCGGCCATACGCCGGGGGCCCTGCACCATGCCCGGATCCTGCCCCGCCCCCTGGCGCTGCAACAGGCGATGGCGGCGGGTTTGCCAGCGGAACGGGTGGCCTGTCTGCAGCCCCTGCCGGCCGGCGAGCAGCGGGCGGAGGTGGAACGTGCCCTGTGCCGGCACTGGGGTATCGAAACGGTGCTCTGCCGCCGCTCCGGTGGTCCTGGCGAGGCCCAATGGCGCGCCATCTGTGGCGATCTGGGGTTGCGGCTGTTGCTGCTGGAGCGTCCCGGGGAGCCCGGGGCGCTGCTCCGTCTGCCCCTGGAGCGCCTGCTGGAGCGGGTGGGAGCGGCCAGCGCCGCAATGGCCGTTGCTGGCGAGCCGCCTGGCTCGCCATGGTGCTGAGCAACGAAGCCAGGCTTGAACGGTTCGCTCCGGCTACACGATCAGCTCAGCCCAGATGGCGCGCCACCAGCTCCGGCAAGGAGGCCTGGGGCCGGGGACCGAGCTGCGTGACCACCTGGCCGGCGCAGAGGGAACCCAGCTGGCCGCAGCGCTCGAGGCTCTCGCCCCGGGTGTAGCCGAACAGGAACCCGGCCGCGTACAGATCGCCGGCCCCGGTGGTGTCCACCAGCTTGCCCAGGTGAACGGGGGCCACGTCGATGCGGCGCTCTCCGCTGAGTAGCAGCGAACCCTGCTCGCTGCGGGTCAGGGCCACCACCTTGCAGCGACCACGCACCTGGTCGGCGGCCTCCTCAAAACTGGCGGCTTCGTAGAGGGACGTGATCTCCATCTCGTTGGCGAACAGCACATCGACGTGGCCATCGACCAGCTCCTGAAAGCTCTGGCGATGGCGATCGACGCAGAAGGCATCCGACAGCGACAGGGCCACCTGGCCGCCGCTGGCGCGGGCCGCCTCGGCCGCGGCGATGAAGGCCCGCTTGGCTTCGTCACTGTCCCAGAGATAGCCCTCGAGATAGAGCACCTGGGCCTGGCGCACCAGCTCCAGATCAAGATCGGCCGGATCGAGCGCCACCGAGGCGCCCAGATAGGTGCACATCGTGCGCTGGGCATCGTCGGTGACCAGAATCAGGCAGCGGGCCGTGGAGGCACCGCTGCTGGCTGGGGGGGTGTCGAAGTGGGCGCCCACGGAGCGGATGTCATGGCTGAAGATCGCCCCCAGCTGGTCATCCCTGACCCGGCCGATGAACCCGGCCCTGCCCCCCAGCTGGGCAATGCCGGCGAGGGTGTTGGCCGCTGAGCCACCGGAGGTTTCCAGGCCGGGACCGACGCTGGCGTAGAGCCGCTCGGCCTGCTGCTCATCGACCAGGGCCATGGTGCCCTTGGTGAGGCCGTGGGCTTCAAGGAAGGCCTCATCGGCCTGCACCAGCACATCGACGATGGCGTTGCCGATGCCGACGACATCGAAGCTCTTGGGCGCGGACTCGGAGCTGGTCATCGTGGCAGGGGCGATCGAGGGGGAGTAAGGAGAGGGGCTGCCGCGGCCGGCGATCCGCAGCCGTTGGCAGCAGGGTCGACCGCGAGCTGGCTGCCGTTGGGAGCCCTCAGGCCCTTCACGGGCTGCCCCATTGGCTCAGAGCGTGGTCGATCGCCCAGGGGGTCAGAGCGGCCTAGGCGCTGAGCAGGGCCCGCTTGGGACCATGGATGGGATCCTCCACCACGATGGTCTGATCTCGCTGGGCGCCAAGGGAGACGATGGCGATCGGCACCTCCATCAGCTCCGCCAGGAAGCGCAGGTAGGAGCGGGCCGTGGCCGGCAGATCATCGAGCTTGCGGCAATCGGCGGTGGAGCACTGCCAGCCAGGCAGGGTCACGAAGATGGGCCGGCAACGGGCGAAATCTTCGGAGCTGCTGGGGAAATAGTCGATGCGCTCGCCATCGAGGTCGTAGGCGACGCAGACCTGGATCTGATCGAGCTCGTCGAGCACATCCAGCTTGGTGATCGCCAGACAGTCCAGACCGTTGACCTGAACCGCATAGCGGCCGATCACGCCGTCGAACCAGCCGCAACGGCGACGACGGCCGGTGGTGGTGCCGAATTCACCGCCCCGGTCGCAGAGGTGATCGTTGAGGCTTCCCCCCAGTTCGGTGGGGAACGGTCCCTCGCCGACCCGGGTGGTGTAGGCCTTGGCGACGCCGATCACCCGGTCGATCAGGGTGGGGCCGACGCCGGCGCCGATGCAGGCCCCGCCCGAGACCGGGTTGGAGGAGGTGACGAACGGATAGGTGCCATGGTCGAGGTCGAGGAGGGTGCCCTGGGCCCCCTCGAACAGGATGTTCTTGCGGGCCCGGGCCGCCTCATGAATGGTGCGGGTGCAATCCACCACATGGGGAGCCAGCCGCTGGCCGTAGCCGGCGTACTCCTCGATCACCGCGTCGGCGTCCAGGGGCTCAAGGCCATAGACCTTCTGCAGCAGCTCGTTCTTCTCGGCCAGGGGGCCACTGAGGCGATCCCGCAGTCGGGAGGCATCGAGCAGATCCAGCACCCGGATGCCATTGCGTTCCGATTTGTCCGCGTAGGTGGGCCCGATGCCACGGCCGGTGGTGCCGATGCGGCGATCGCCGCGGCGCTGCTCCATCGCCAGATCGAGCAGGCGGTGGTAAGGCATGGTCACATGGGCCGTGGAGGCCAGCTTCAGGCCCGCCACGTCGATGCCGTAGCCCAGAAGCATGTCCAGCTCTCCAAGCATCACCTTGGGATCCACCACGGTGCCGGAGCCGATCAGGCAGGTGGTGTCCGCATAGAGGATGCCTGAGGGAATCAGATGCAGCTTCAGCACACGATCGTCGACGACGATCGTGTGCCCGGCATTGACTCCCCCCTGATAACGGACGACGACGTCAGCGGAACGGCTTAAAAGATCAGTGATCTTGCCTTTCCCCTCGTCACCCCATTGCGCACCGATGACGACGACGTTGGCCAAGGACACAGCGGCCCGGAGCCGCTTCAGAGCACAACGTGAGAGCCTCTCAGATCGAGGGGCGTTTCGTCAAAAGAATGGCACCGATCCGTGGATCAGGCGCCCCGCACGGCGCCGCTCTCAGCCATCTTGAGTTCTTTCTCCAGCCGGGCCCGCAAGGCCTCAGGTAGGGGGCGGTTGGCATAGGCGCTGTAGTAAGCCGCCAGGGAGTTGAGGGCCGTCTGCATCGTCGTGAAGGAGCCGAGGCCATGGACATCACGACGGGGCCGGTAACGGGCCACATAGTCCTTGATCAGGCTGTTGGCCTGGGTTTCGGCCTCCTGCCGGCCGGGATCATCGTGGGCAATGGCAATGGTGCTGAGCAGACTGGTGGCCACGCTCACGGTGTCATCGACATAGTTGCCGCTCAGGTTGCTGGCACCGCTGCAGGCGGTGAGACTGAGGATCAGGGCCAGAGCCAGGCAGACCGACAGCAAAGGACGGACAAGGCTCCGGTGCAGGAAAGCGACCATGGCGGATCGAAGGGAGAGGCCTGGATCCTAGGGGTGGGTCATGGGCCCGTTCACCAGCCTGCGACCACGGCTGAGTTCCGTTTCCAGTCTGGCCCGCACGGCGCTGGCCGGCAGCTCAAGCTTCTCGCTGCCGGCACGCCGCACCAACTCCACCTGACCGGTGGCGGCGCCGCGGCCCACCACCACGCGCCAGGGGATGCCGATCAGATCCGCATCCTTGAACTTCACCCCCGCCCGCTCGGAGCGGTCATCGAGCAGCACCTCGACCCCGGCGGCGCTCAGCTCGTTGTAGAGGGCTTCCGCCAGCTCCACCTGGGCCTGCTCCTGGGTGTTGGCGATCACCACGATCACCTCGAAGGGGGCGATCGCCACGGGCCAGCAGATGCCATCGCGGTCGTGGTGCTGCTCCACGGCGGCCTGGGCCAGCCGCGAGACACCGATGCCGTAGCAGCCCATCCAGAGGGCCTCTTCGACGCCGCTCTCATTGGTGAAGCGGGCCCCGAGGGCTTCGGAATACTTGCGGCCGAGCTGGAAGATGTGCCCCACCTCAATTCCGCGGGCCGCCTGCAGGCACTGGTCGGGATCATCAAGGCAGCGATCGCCGCTCTGGGCGGTGCGCAGATCCAGCGGCTCGGGCCGCAGTCCCAGGCCTGGCCAGCTGGCGCCGACGCGATGGCCGTCCACCGCATTGGCACCACAGACAAAGGCTGCCAGGTCGACGGCGGTGGCATCGGCCAGCCGCAGGAAGGACCGGATCAGCCGTACTCCGGCAGGATTGATCGCCCCGCCATCTCCAGGGGCACCCCCCGGGCTCTCGCTCCGCTCGAGCCCCATCGCCCCAGGGGTGTTGGCCAGGACGGCATCGTCCAGATCCGGGCCGAGGTAACCGAAGGGGATCCCACGCAGATCGAGGCGCAGCTGCTCGCTGCGCACCAGCTCGGCCGTGAGTGGATCGATCGCCAGCAGGGCGCCATGGGCCGGCGTCAGCCGGGCGGCCACCGCATTGGCCAGTTTCACCGCATTGAGCTGCTGATCGCCGCGCAGGCTGATCAGCAGCGGCTGGACCTGGCCATCGGCGAAGCGAGCCAGCAGCAGCAGCACCTTGACCAGCTGACTGGCCTCGAAGCCATGGGCGCCGCACAGCTGCTCGATCGTGGTCTGGCCGGGGGTGCTGAGGGGTTCGCCGATACCACCGGCCCGGGCCCCCGCCGGCAGAGGCAAGGCTTCGGGTGGCAAGGAAACGGCCCGCTCCTGGTTGGCGGCGTAGCGGCCGTCGGCGCTGGCGAGGATCAGATCTTCACCGGCTTCGGCGGTGACCATGAACTCCTGGCTGGCGGAGCCGCCGATGGCGCCGCTGTCGGCCTCCACCGCCACGGTCCGCAGGCCGCAGCGCTCGAAGATGCGTCGATAGGCCAGATCCATCGCCGCGTAGGTCTGCTTGAGCGAGTTCTCGTCGCCATGGAAGGAATAGGCATCCTTCATGATGAATTCCCGGCCTCGCATCAGGCCGAAGCGCGGCCGGATCTCATCGCGGAACTTGGTCTGGATCTGGTAGAGGTTCACCGGCAGCTGGCGGTAGGAGCGCAGCAGGTCGGCTGCCAGGGTGGTGATCACCTCTTCATGGGTGGGTCCGAGACCGAGCTCCCTGCCCTGGCGGTCGGTGAGGTGGAACATGATTCCCTCCCCCGCTGTGTAGCCGGCCCAGCGGCCACTGCGTTCCCATAGCTCGGCGGGCTGGAGTTGGGGTAGCAGCGTTTCCAGGGCGCCGGTGGCATCCATCTCCTGGCGCACGATGGCCGAAATCTTCTGCAGTACGCGCCAGAGCAACGGTAGATAGGCATAGATGCCCGAGGAGAGGCGGCGGATGTAGCCAGCTCGCAGCAGCAACTTGTGGGAGGGGATTTCAGCCTCCGCGGGGTCATCGCGAAGCGTCACCAGCATCAGGCGGGAGACGCGCATGGAGGCACCGGCAAACACAGGGGCGGACGCTATCACCGGGTCCTGAAGCAGGCCTGACAGGTGTCCTGGGCCAACCTCTCGACCCAGACACCTCTGCTAGCGTCCCGGCCTGATCCAACCTGTCTAACCACTGTCTCATGCTTCCTCCAGCTGCCCCGACGCTCTCCACACCGGTCGGTCAGATGGAAGCCAAGGACAACGCCGGCCCAGCGGCGCTCCTGGCGGGTCTGCTCTCCGGCGGCAGCGCCGAGAGCGGCGATGCCCTGATCAGCATCGACGATGTG
This sequence comes from uncultured cyanobacterium, assembly GCA_903934745.1. Classification (GTDB taxonomy): domain Bacteria; phylum Cyanobacteriota; class Cyanobacteriia; order PCC-6307; family Cyanobiaceae; genus Cyanobium. The sequence goes on along the minus strand of CAIZOZ010000253.1, from coordinate 1,276 downwards.
CAGAAGTCCCTGAACCGCTCCCGGGCTTCGGTCTACCGCTACACCAACACCGATCCCCGCAATCTCAATCCTCCCTTCAACCCCCGCAAACTCAATCCCGAGTACCGCAGCGATCAGAAGGAGCCCCTGCTGTTTCACCCCAACGAGGTGGCCCGCTTTGCCCGTGATGTGCTGCGTATCAAGGAGGTGACCGTTGAGGTGCTCAACTCCCCCTCCACGGCCACCCAGGAGCTGCTGAGTTCGATCCTCGCCGAACTGCAGGCGATTCGGCAGCGGCTGGATGGCATGGAGACCCTTCCCACCAACATCCATGGGCACCGCCAGCAGCACAGCCAGGCTCGTCCTGCCGCCTGATCGTCAGCATGCTCGGACAACCGACCACTCCTGGCTGGTCAGTCGAGCCGATCAATGCCACCATATTCACAATTCTTCTGTCTGTTTGACGAGGTGGAGCCCATTGGTGGTTTCACCAATCCATGGAGCAAGCCTTAACCCGTCTCTCCCGTCCCAATCCCGGCCCGGCGGCGCCCCGGACCCCGCGGCAATCCCTGGGCATCGATGGCGGTTCAGGGAGCCCGTTCACAGGGAATCCCTTTGCCGCGCGCCAAGCACCACCTAGCCAGGCTCCACCTGGCCAAGGTGCAGCCAAACAAAGCGCTGCCAAACAAAGTGCAGCAAGCCCGGTTGCAACTGCTGCGTCGGCCTCACTTCTTGGTGGCACCAACGCTTTCAGTGTCTCTGCCGCTGCCGCCAATGCTGATTCCAGCCGCAGCGCTGCAGTTGGGGCCTCCAGCGGCTCACCCTCCGCTTTCGATGGCGAGGACGATCAGCTTCAGGACGAACTCCCCGGACGAAGTCCGCAGCGCCGGACAGCAATGCGGGAGTCGCTATCCCTAGGGCCCTCCAGCAGCGGCGGCGATCCGCTGCTGGAGGGCCTCAGCCTGCTGGCCGGGGTCAGCATCGGCCTGTTGACCCTGGTGGTGCCTCTGCTCAGCGTGATTTCCGATCGAGGTGCTGGCAGCGGTTTGCTCCCTGAGCCTGCTGCCCTCAGCGGCCGCCGTCGCTGAACTTTCCCCGCCGCCCCGCCGTGATTGCAGCGGCATCCCTGGCGGTGGATCGGCAAAAGCGTTGAGCTCCCAGCTGCGTCAACGGCGGATGGGCTGCTCTGGTCCACGCCCGGAGCTAGGCCCGCCGCTGCAGCAGGAACCCTTCCACATCCAGTGCCTTGAAGACGAGCGCCGGATCACAGAATCCGGCGGCATTGACCAGGGAGGTG
>CAIZOZ010000252.1 GCA_903934745.1 uncultured cyanobacterium | reverse complement strand
TTTTGCGGCAGCCGATGTCGAGATCATGTCGCCCGGCTACCACGCCATCCGCGACGGCAACGCCCGCACCGTGCCCTCACCCCCTCCGGATCCGGCTCCTTAGAGCAGCAGGCTGAGCCGGCCCCGATCGCCGTCGAGGCGCGCCCCCACGCCAAGGGGCAGGGCCGCATTGCCCATGTGGTGGCCGATCGGCAGCTGGGCCACCACCGGCACCCCGAGATCGAGGCTGCGTTCGCGCAGCACCTGGTCGAGGTCGAAGCGGCGTTCCGCTGGCTCGCCGGCGCGGGCATCGGCGGTGTTCCAGCCCTCGAAACTGCCGAAGCCGAGGCCAGCCAGTTGTTGCAGGGCGCCGCAGAGGCGCCATTGGGTGAGCATGCGCTCGATCCGATAAGGGGGCTCGCCCACGTCCTCGAAGATCAGGATGGCGCCTTTGAGCCGCGGCAGATGGGGGGTGCCCAGCAGATGGGTGGCCACGGTGAGATTGGCCACCAGCAGCGGCCCTTCGGCGCAGCCGCCGTGCCAGCCGATCCCCTCCAGAGCAGCCACCGGCGCACCGAACAGCAGCTCCCGCAGCCGTTCCTGGCTCCAGGCCGGTTCGGCGGCCAGGGTGGTGAGCATCGGTCCGTGCACGCCGCCGCCCAGCCCCTGGCAGACCCGATCGAACAGCAGGGAGGTGACGTCGGAGAAGCCCAGCAGCCAGCCAGGGGGTTGCTGCAGTGGATATTCCAGCAAGCGGGCCGCTCCCCAGCCGCCACGCACGCAGGCCAGCAGTGCAGGCTGGGGTTCGCCGGCTGGGCCGGCCGCGATCAGATCGGCCAGCCGTTCTGGATCGCGGCCGGCCAGGTAGCCCCAGCGACGCTCGCCATAGGCAAGGGGGTCGCCGACCACCTCCAGCCCCCAGCCCGCCAGGATCGCCAGGCCTGCCTGCAGGCGAGCGGTCTCCTCGAGCGCCGAGCTGGCGGCCACCAACCGCACCCGATCGCCGCGGCGCAGCGGGGGCGGCTGGGGAGTGAAAGGGGCGGCCATCAGAGCTGGGGCAGGATCAGGGCCAGCAGCAGCAGGCCGCCGAGCTTCACCTGGTTGCTGAAGTGGTGGCCATAGGCGCTGCGGGGCAGGTCCGGGCGCCGCAACTGCTGGGCTTCGCGCAGCATGCCGGCGCTGGCCAGGGCCCAGGGCAGCCAGAACAGCGCCCCACCGATCCCCTGGAGCTGGGCCGCCAGCGCCAGGGCCGCGGCGGTGAGGCCGTAACAGAGGGCGACTGCCTGGGGTGCCCTTGGGCCCAGGCTGAGGGCACTGCTGCGCACGCCCACCACCTGGTCGTCATCCCGGTCCGCCATCGCATAAACGGTGTCAAAGCCGAAGGTCCAGGTGAGGGTGGCCAGCCAGGTGAGGGCCAGGGGCCAGCCCTGCAGCGTGCCGCTGGCGGCGGCCCAGGGAATCAGCACGGCGAAGCCCCAGCAGAGCGCCAGCACCAGCTGGGGGTAGCCGAACCAGCGCTTGGCTGAGGGATAGAGCAAGACCGGCGGCAGGGCCGCCAGGGCCAGCAGCAGGCAGAGTTTGACGGAGGCGGCTGGCAGGGCCAGCACCACCAGCAGGGCGGCGAGCAGGCAGAGCACCAGCAGAATCACGGCGGTGCTGACACCCAGGCGGCCAGCGGCCAGGGGGCGATGGCGGGTGCGTTCCACCAGGGGGTCGATGCGCCGGTCCCAGAGATCGTTGGCGATGCAGCCCGCCGCACTCACGGCCAGTCCACCCAGCACCATCCAGCCCACCAACGCCGGCGGCGGCGGGGCCAGGGGCTGGAGCCACAACGCCCAACCGGCGGGAATCAGCAGGATCAGCCGCCCGCTTGGCTTGTGCCAGCGCACCAGCTCCAGCGAGGCCCGCAGGTCGGCGCCGAGGGAGCCGGCGGTCTGGGGCCTGGCTTCCGTCATCGGCTCCGTCGCAATGGGTTCAGGGTAGGAGTGAGCCTGGATCGCGCCGTCGTCAGCGGGTTGGGGCATCGAAGCCTCCGCGTGGTGGGGTGGCAGCGGCTCCGGGCAACCTGGATTTGCGCTCACACGGTTCGGCGCTCGGTGCGGGAGCACTTTCAATGGCAAAGTGACGCCGTCTCCGGCCGCCGGCCCTGCCCCATGGTCCAGTCCTCCGCCGTGGTCAGGCCTGTGGCTGAACGTCGGGTGGCGGCGATTGACATCGGCACCAACTCGATCCATCTGCTGATCGCCGCGATCGATCCGGCGTTGCACAGTTTCAGTGTGGTGCTGGCTGAAAAGTCCACGACCCGGCTGGGTGAGCGGGATCCAGACACGGGCGATCTCAGCGCTGATGCGATTGAACGGGCCTTCCGCACCCTGCGCCATTGCCGGGATCTGGCCGCCAGCCATGGTGTCGAGCAGATCGTGACGGCGGCCACCAGTGCGGTGCGGGAGGCGCCCAATGGCCGCGATTTTCTACTGGCGCTGCAGGAGCAGCTCGACCTGGACGTGGATCTGGTGAGTGGGCCGGAGGAAGCCCGCCTGATCTACCTCGGTGTGGTGTCGGGGATGGCCTTCGGCGAGACGCCCCACTGGATTCTTGACATCGGCGGCGGCTCCACCGAGCTGGTGCTCGCCGACGGACGCGATGCCCGCGCCCTCACCAGCACCCGCATCGGCGCCGTGCGGCTGCAGCGGGAGTTTTGCCAGCAGGATCCGCTCAGCGAGCCGCGACGCACCTTTCTGCAGGCCTACATCCAGGGGGCCCTTGATCCGGCCGTGGCCCAGGTGAAGCGGGCGCTGAAGGGCGGCGAATGTCCGGTGATGGTGGGCACCAGTGGCACGGCGATGGCCCTGGCTGCTCTAGCGGCGGCCGAGGATCCCAAGCCGCCGCTCAAGCTGGGTGGCTATCGCCTCAGCCGGGAGCGGATCGATCAGTTGGTGGAACGGCTGTTGCTGCTGACGCCGGAGCAGCGCCGCGCCCTGGCGCCGATCAATGATCGCCGCGCCGAAATCATCGTGCCGGGCTCGTTGATCCTGCAGACGGCGATGACGATGCTGGGGGCGAAGGAGCTGGTGGTGTGCGAGCGGGCCCTGCGCGAGGGGCTGATCGTGGACTGGATGCTGCGCAACGATCTGCTCGGCGATCGCTTTGCCTTTCAGAGCACAATCCGGGAGCGCACGGTGTTGCACCTGGCGCGCAATTACGGCGTTGATGCGGGGCGGGCGGATCGGGTGGCGACCCATGCCCTGAGCCTCTACGACCAGACCTATGGCCTGCTGCACCACGATGAGGGGGAGGGGCGGCTGCTGCTCTGGGCGGCCGCCCAGCTGCACACCTGCGGCAAGCACATCAACATCGCCGCGTATCACAAACACACCTGGTATCTGATCCGGCATGGGGAGTTGCTGGGCTACTCCGAAACCGAACATCTGATGGTGGCGGCGATGGCCCGCTACCACCGCCGCGGCTTACCGAAGAAACGGCACGAGTCCTGGCAGCTGATCGAAGGTCGGCAGGAGCGACGCACGGTGGCCAGCCTTTCCCTGGTGCTGCGTCTGGCCGCCGCCCTCGATCGCCGACCGGAGGGTGTGATCGCCGCGCTCCAGGTCCATCCCGAAGGGCCGCGCAGCAACCCCAGTGGTTTCAGGGTGAGCCTGCAGCCACTGTCCAGCGGCGAGGCGCCGGCAGCCCCGGATCTGAGCCTCGAATACTGGAGCCTGCAGGCCTGCACCGATGTGGTCAAGGAGGCCACCGGGCTGCAGATGCGGCTGCCGGCCA
>CAIZOZ010000251.1 GCA_903934745.1 uncultured cyanobacterium | reverse complement strand
GCCACGATTTGCTGGAGTGCAGGTGTGCGCGCCTCCCACCTTGGCAAGCTGCTCGCCGATCGCACCGGTTGCACGGTCGATCGCGGCGGGCGGGTGGTGGTTGAGCCCGACTTCTCGATCGCCGGCCATCCGGAGATCCGGGTGGTGGGTGATCTCTGCTCCTACTCCCACACGATTGATGGCAAACCGCTGCCGGGCATGGCCGGCCCGGCGGTGCAGATGGGCGGCTGGGTGGCGCTTGATCTGCTGGCCCAGTTGACGGGCGAACGCCAGACCACCTTCCGTTGGTTTGATTTCGGCAGCATGGCCGTGATCGGTCCCCTGTTTGCCGTGGCTGATCTGCGCGGCATCAAGCTCACTGGCCCCTTCGGCTGGTTGCTGTGGGGACTGGCTCACCTGGCCTTCATGCCGGCCAATGAGAATCGCCTCACCCTGCTCACCAAGTGGTTGTGGATGATCGGCACGCGCCAGCGGGCCGGCCTGCTGATCACCGGCCGGCCCGATCAGCACATGGGTGTGGAGGTGGGGCTGGAGCGGGCTGAACGGGCGGTGGATTCAGCACCGCAGCCCGTGGAGGAGAAGGCGGCGGTCTGAGCTTCGGCTGCCGCCTTCTCGTTGGCTCACAGGCCGGGGCTGCTGTGCATCAGGCCCCCGTCGGCAAAGATCGTGGTGGCGGTGATGTAGCTGGCGGCGTCGCTGGCCAGGAAACCCACCACCTTGGCGATCTCTTCGGGCTGGGCCATGCGACCCATGGGGATGGCGGCGTTGAGCTTGGCCAGCAGCTCGGGGTTATTCATGGTGGAGTCGTTGATCGGCGTGGCCACGGCGCCCGGGCCGACATTGGCGATCGTGATGCCGTGGGGAGCCAGTTCGAGGGCCGCGGTGCGGGTGAGCATGCGCACGCCTCCCTTGGCGCAGCAGTAGGGAGTGTTGTCGGGCATGGGCCAGTCTTCGTGCACCGAGGAGATGTTGATGATGCGGCCGCCACCGCCCTGGGCGATCATCTGTTTGGCCGCGAACTGAGTGGCGAAGAAGACGCCGCGCAGATTGACGTCGAGCACTTTGTCGAAGTTGTCTGGGGTGGTGGTGAGAATCGAGGTGCGCGTTTCGATGCCGGCATTGTTCACCATCACATCAAGGCGCCCATATTTCGCCACGGCGGCGTCCACCAGTCGCTGCAGGTCATCGAGCTTGCCGACATCGGCCTGCACGCCGAAGCTGCTGCCGCCATAGGCCCCGATCTCCTTCTCCAGGTCTTCGGTGGCCTCGGGGTGGGAGCGGTAGTCGATCACGACCTTGGCGCCGAGTTCGGCCAGATACTCAACAATCGATTTACCGATACCGCTGTTGCCACCGGTGACGATGGCCACCTTGCCTTGCAGAAGGTTGGAGAGGGCCTTGCCGGCCAGGGGATTGGTGCTGGTCATCGGGGTTCGGGTAGTGGGGGGGAGATGGCGGAAATTAACGACTGCACCCTAGTGACAGGTGAAGGAGCCTTCCACGTCTGCTGATGTTGTCAGCACGCGACGACGGGCTTGGTGGGGTCACGGTTTCGACTTGGAGCCGATCCCGTTGACTGTTGTGACAAAGGCGTACGGGTTGGTCGCTCGTACCGCTGAGCCAGCCTGGGTGGCGCGATGTCGATCTCGATCCAGATGTCAATCGGGCCAGGCCTGGGCCGGAGGTGTCGTCTTGGTGAGAAGGCGGTGATGGCTGAGTTTCAAGGCTCGATTTGGCCTGATGACCAATCGATAGCAGCTGTGCTTGCCTGTTTGATCTTGATCAGTGATCCTGTTGTGGCAGGGCATTAGCGCGATCTGCTTCTACTTGAAGGCTGGATATTTGTGCTTCGACTCGGCGCTGATGGGCCAGATTTTTCGTTCGTTGTCATCAGGCTTTGTCGGTTATTGGCTGATGGTTTCTTTGGGAAGAGGCTGACTGGCTTCTGAGTGGGAACCAGGCAGCTGGCTTCTTCGCAGAAGTTGCAGCCTGCAGGAATTGGGATGACGGCACCAAGTGAATGGTTGAGGTTGTTGTCGTGTTGCGGAACGCGTACATGGCAGAGCAGGGCTTTCGGTCATCTCTACTCTGGTAGCCAATCATGGGGATGCGGCCCAATGGGCAGCAGTACGAACCAAGGCGCAGCCGGCCTTGCCAGCGAATTGGTGTTGCCGGGAGCGTCACCCTCTCCAGGCGGGGCTGGTGGTCCAGCACCCTCGGTGGTGAAGGGGGCGGCCCTGCTGGTAGCTGCCTTCCTGGCCAATACATTCCAGAGTGCCTTTGCCCGGGCGGTGGGAGCGGGGATGGATGCCGTGATGTTTACCTGGTTGACCTTTATTCTGGCGTTGATTCTGTTGATTCCGTTTCTGCTCTTGCGCAGAGGTAGAGATCTTCCCACCCGTGTCTTTCCGTTGCATTTGCTCAGGGGAGGCATGGGCATGGCGGGCTTCCTTTTGTTTATGGCAGCTGCCCAATTGGTGAATTTGGTCAATGCCAATGTTCTGTTGAACACCACGCCGATGTTCATCCCGGTGATGGCCTGGTTGGTGTTGAAGCAACGAATTCCTGCCAGCCTCTGGAGAGCACTGGCCGTGGGTTTCGCCGGCATGGTGATCGTTGTGCAACCCAATGCCTCGATCCTTGATAAGCCTGGCGATCTCCTGGGTCTGGCGGCAGGACTTGTCTGCGCTGTTGAGTTTTTGACGGTGAAAGCACTTAATAAAACTGAATCTGCCTTCACGCAGCTGGCCGACTTCCTGGTGATCGGAGGTTTGGTTTCTACG
>CAIZOZ010000250.1 GCA_903934745.1 uncultured cyanobacterium | reverse complement strand
CGAGGGGGCGGCACTGGCGCAGCCGCACCCCTTCCAGCCAGGTGCCGTTGGCGCTGCCCAGATCACACACCAGCCACTGGTTACCAGTACGGGAGCGACGCACTTGGGCATGCTGACGCGACAGCCCCGCTGCCTCCGGCAGGCAGAGGCCGTTGTCCGGGGCACGCCCGATGGTCAGCCCCTTGGCGGGGTCCAGGTTGGCCCGCCGCCGCGGATTGTCCCGCAGTTCGAGGCTGGCGCTCTCCATCAGCCCCCATCCCCACGATCACCGCCATTACGGCGCGGCAACCTGTGGCGCGGCAACCCGTGGCGCGGCAACCCGTGGCACTGCCACCAGTGACGCCAGTCGGCCGCAATCTCGGCGCGCAGGCCCGGTTCTCCCTCCCGCCAGGGTCTCACCCGGCCGGGGAACAGCAGGGCGATGGTCGCCAGCAGCAGGCCGATCAGCAGCAGCAGCAGCAGCACCCAGCCCGGTAGGGCCCCCACCCAGGTGGCCGCAAAGCTGGCCCGGATCGCGTAGACGGCCACCGTCAGGGCAATCCAGATGCGGAAAGGGGCCCAGGGATCCCGGCGACGCTCCACCCAGGGGCTCGTGATCGATGCAGCTAGCGTATCGGCTCCTCCAGATCCCAGGGATGCCCGAGCCGGTCGCGCCCGGTGCCGCCTGGTCCGCCTTTGGGCGCGCCTTGCTCACCGGCCCTGTGGCCAGCAGGCCGCAGGCGTTGGCCAAGGCCCTGCGGCTCCTGCGCCAGCGCCGCGCCTGGTTGGAGCTCTGGCAGGGCGACGTGTGCCGCCAGCGCCTGCCGCTGGGGGATGGGCGCTATCGCATCGGCCGGGATCCCCAGCTGGAGCTGCCGGTCGATGGCAGCGGCATCAGCCGGGTGCATGGAATCGTGGAGAAGCAGCGGCCCCAGGCACGGGACTATCGCCTGGAGGACTTCGGCTCCGCCAATGGGATGTTCTGGCAGGACCGACGCATCCGCAGCATCGATCTGCGCCATGGCGATCAGCTGCAACTCGGCTCCCCCTTGCGGGCCGAAGCCCCCACCCTGCGCTACTGCCAGCCGCGCAGCCCCCTGGAGCAGGCCATCCACTGGGGCGGTGTGGGCCTGCTGGGGGGCTCGGCGATCGCCCTCTCGCTGCTATTGGCGGCCACCACGATCGCTGGTGGCTCCAGCATCCGCGCCATCGGAGGGCCGGTGCGCATCGTTGCCGACAACGGCCGTCAGATCGATGCGGCCGAGGGGGCGCCGGTGGCCCTGCCCTCCCTGGACGCCTATCCGCTGCAGCTGCGGCAGGCCTTGATGGCGTCGGAGGAGTCGCGCTTCGGCTGGAACAGCGGCATCGATCTGTTCGGCACCCTGCGTTCAGCCCTGCTCGGCACCGGCGGCGGCAGCGGTCTCACCCAGCAGGTGGCCCGGATGTACTACCCCGCCGTCGGCAACGACGTGAGTGTGGCCCGCAAGCTGCGGGAGCTGGGGGTGGCCTGGCAGCTGGAGGCGGGCTTCAGCAAGAACCGCATCCTCAAGATGTATCTCGATCGGGCCTATCTCGGCCTGGGGACGGAGGGTTTCGAGCAGGCGGCCCAGCTGTACTTCCGTAAGTCAGCCCGCAAGCTGGATGTCTCGGAAGCGGCTTTTCTGGTGGGTCTGCTGCCCAATCCCAATGGCTACAGCCCCTGCAACAGCAAGGATCCGACGGCCGGACGGGAGCGCCGCGATCTGGTGTTGCGGCTGATGCAGCAGGAGGGCTACCTCTCCGATCAGCAGCTGATCGATGCCCTGCGCCGCCCGCTGAACATCGACCCCTCCGCCTGCCGGGAGTCGACGCTGATCAGTTATCCCTACTTCAGCGACTACGTGGTTGGTGAGCTGGAGGGGCGGCGCTTCGGCCTCAATCTCAGGGACGAGCAGCTGGGCGGCAACTACCAGGTGGTGAGCACGATTGATCCCCGCATGCAGGCGATTGCCCAGAAGCAGCTGGGCCGCTTCCTGCAGGGACCGGCCGCCGGCGTGGGGCTCACCCAGGGAGCCCTGATCTCGCTGGATGTGGCCACCGGCGAAATCCTGGCCTATGTGGGCGGTGGCGACTATGCCCGCTCCAGCTTCGATCGGGTGCAGGCTCTGCGGCAGCCAGGTTCCACCTTCAAGCTGTTCACCTATCTGGCGGGGCTCACGGCCGATCTCGATCTCAACGCCACCGTCTCCTGTGCGCCCCTGGCTTATGTGGCCGGCTGCCAGCACGGACCGGTGGGCCCGACTGGAACGATCAGCTACGCCGATGGTTTCGCCTTCTCGGAGAATGTGGTGGCCCTGCGGCTGGCCGAACGGGTGGGGCTGAACCGGGTGATCGAACAGGCGCGGCGGCTGGGCATCAGCACCCCCCTCGATTCCACCTACACCATGGTGTTGGGCGGCAAGGAGACCTACCTCTACGAGTTGGCCAGGGCCTATGCCGTGGTGGCCAACGGTGGCCGCTCGGTGCCGATGCATGGTGTCCGCCGCATCTACGACCTGGGCATCTGTCCTTCGATCGACACCCTGGCCCAGTGCCCGGCCAGCGGGGTCACCACCCCGATCGGCGAGCGCTCGCGGCAGCTGCTGGAGCCGGCGGTGGCCGCCGCCATGGACCGGCAACTGCGCCGGGTTGTGAGCGAGGGCACCGGGCGGGCCGCGGCCGGTGTCGCCGATGCCCGCGGCAAGACCGGCACCACCAACAACGGCGTCGATGTGCTGTTCATCGGCTACTCGCCGGCGATGGGGATCCTCACCGGCATCTGGATGGGCAACGACGACAACACCCCGGCCGAGGCGGCTTCCGGCGCCCTGGTGGCCGATCTCTGGGGGCGCTACATGCGGGCTGTGGCCAGCTGAGCGCTGGAGGCAGGCTCAGACCTGATCCGCCAGCAGTCCTGCGGTTCACCCCGTTCAACCAGGCGGCTGAGGTCACGCGTCCGGTCTGCTGACGAACAGCCGATTCAGCCTCCTGGCCGAGCCTTGAGCAGGGTCTGGGCCAGATCCGATCCCCAGGTCGCCAGCCCCCAGCCGAGGCCCAGCAAGCTGCCCCACCACCAGGTGCTGCACCAGAGCCGCTCGATCGGCCGGCTGTGGTCCGTCGGAGTCGAGCGGGGCAACTGCCAGCCGAGCTGCAGCGCCCCGTACACCACCAGCAACACCCAGGCGGGGATCGATTCGGAGCCGACGCGGAAGCCCAGTTCCTGCCAGCGCAGCAGGCTGAGAATCGCCGCCAGGCTGATCAGGGCCGCAATCGCCCCCGTTGCACCGCACCACTGCCGTTGGCTCACCCCCAGTCGCCGGGTCAGCAGGGCAGCTAAGGCGGTGGTGGCCAGGCTCGTCAGGCCATAGCGCAGCACCACATCCGCCAGCGACAGGGGCGAGGGGCCCAGCAGCACCAGCAGCAGCAGCACGTTCACCATCGCTTCGGCGTGGCGGCCATGGATCCAGGGGGAGCTGATCCAGCACCAGGCCCGGCGTGGATCACCGCAGCTGCTGGCGTTGAGCAGACCGCGCCGTCGCAGGCGCCGCAGGGGCCCCAGGCTGAGGGCCTGCACCAGGGCCAGGCTGAGGGCCAGCACCACGCCGCCACTCCAGCGCCAGCGATCGAAGAGGGCCTGGTCGAGTTCGCCGGCCGCCCAGGCCAGCACCAGGCTGAAGCTGGCGGCCAGGGCCAGTCCTGCCCCCAGGGCCTGGATGTCGCTGCCGAGGCCAGGTCCGACAACGGAGTGGAGCGGGTGGGTGGCAGGGTGCTGAGTGCCGGGCTCCGACTCCGACTCCGCATCGTTCAACGGCGGAGTGGCTGGGGTCGGTGGAGCCGGTGGGGTGATGCCGGTGGCGGCTTCGATCAGGTCGTGCAGTTCGGCCAGCACGGCAGGTGTGTAGGTGCGGGCCAGGTGGCTGGTGAGGGCCTCGACCGCCGTGAGGCTGGGTTCCCCACGCCGCCGCAGCAGCTGGCGCAGCAGCGGTTGGCTGGCCAGATCCCGCACGGGGCCCTTGAGGCCCTCCTCCGCCCCGAGCGCATCCACCAGCCGGTTGGCGAGGGCCTGGCCGTTGTCGAGGCCAAGGCTGCCGCTCTCCATCCAGCTCCGCAGCTGCAGGCCCAGTTCGCGCCCCGTTCCCATCCGAGCGACCGATGTGGCGTGAGCTTAGGAAGTGACGAAGCCGGCATCGGCTTCAAAGCGCCGGGCATCGGCGGCGGTGGCCTCACTGCCGAACAGGGCCGCAGCAATGGCGGGACTGATCGTGAAGGTGGAGAGCCCCGCTGCCGCCAGCCGTCCCAGATCAGCGGGTTGCCTGAGGCTGGCCACCAGCAGGCGCACGGAGGAACCCAGCCCATCAAGGCAGCGCTGCATGGACACCAGCTCGGAATGGCCATCGCGCCCCTGATCGCCGATGCGACCGAGATAGGGAGCGATATAGGCAGCGCCGAGGGCCGCGGCGATCAGCACCTGGGGCACCTCGTAGCAGGCGGTGAAGGTCACCGGCACATCGGCGGCGATCAGCTCACCTGCCGCGGCGGCTCCAGGACGGGTCACCGGTAGTTTCACGGTGATCTGGCCGGGAGCCAAGGCCGCCAGCTGCTGACCGCAGGCGAGGTAGCTGCTGGCATCGCCGCCCCAGGCCTGCAGCTGCAGCTCCCGACAGCCCAGATCCAGGGCCCGCCGGCTGAGCTCCTGCAGGTGATCAAGCCGGCAGGGCTGACCAGCCTGCCTCAGCAGGGTGGGATTGGTGGTGATGCCGTGGAACAGGCCTGAGGGCAGCCACTGGCTCCAGGCCTGGGGATCGGCCGAATCAAGAAACAGACGCAGTCCCATGGGGCGAGGCCGCCGTCGATCACTTCAAGGTTGCGACACCATCAATCCATGCCAATCAGTGGTATCGCGATCGATTTGGTCAGGAACAGTTCAGTTGGCGCGTACAGCCGCCACGCGTGCCTTGGCCTGGGAAAGGGTTTGCTGGGCTTTCACCTTGGCGGGGCTGGCGGGCTGGCCGTCAAGGGCGGCCACCGCCAGCTGGGCCGCTTCGAACGCCTTCTCAGCGGCGACCGGATCAATGCTGCTGGCCAGTTCGGCAGCATTGACCAGCACGGTCACTTCATTGGCT
>CAIZOZ010000249.1 GCA_903934745.1 uncultured cyanobacterium | reverse complement strand
CGCCAGATCCAGTGAACGCAGAAGATGAATATTAGCAATACCCTTGCCAGACCATAAAGGGTGATGGTTTAGTCTCTAGTTGGGTTTAATCCTGGCAAGATCAGGACTCAATCCCTCAAACTCCGTACATGGTTTTGAGTGCTTCCTCTTGCGGCTTGGGGCACGGCCTAAGCTGAGCTGTTAGCATTGGTGGCGCCAGTGGCTGAGCCTGATCACCTCTTCTTCCCACCAGGCGAAATCCTGGAGGCCATCGCCAAGCAGGTCGATCCAGCTGCTGGAACCTCCGGGCTGCTCTTGGCAGGCATAGAGCGACTCATGGACCCTCTACTCGTGAATCCCCCTTTCTGCATCCGGGATGCGGCCTGAAATGATCCAGGGGTCTTGAGCCGATAAGTCTCCACCACGAGGTCGCCTTCTAGAGCTGCCGTAGTACACGTGCGAGCCGTTCAGGCGGCTTGCGCGGGCATGGCTCTTGTCTTGATCATGTCGAGCAGGTGGCAGATGTTGTCGACTTCCGCCTCTGAGAACAGCCCCTCCGGGCCCGTAGGCGCCAGGTCGCTGAATGGCGGGTCGTAGAGACGGGCTGGATCCATCACACCACGGCTGGTGAGTTCATCGAGGATGGTGTTGATGAAGCGGATCTGAGTGGCGGTGTGAGTACCTTCGGCGAGATACTCGGCAAAAAGTTCCTTGGCAGCATTGCGATCGAGTCCCACCAGGGAGCGGATGAACAAGCCGAAGCCGTTCGCCTCCTCACTGGCTCGTTCGATCAGGGGCTGATTGCCGATGCCATGGCTGATCAGAAACTGCTGCAGCTCCTGAAGGTCGGTTGGGGTCAGGGGCTGGTTGCGCCGCAGCCGCTGCATGGCGAGGTGGTCCTCATGTTGCTTGAGGAAGTTCTGGGCCCGTAGGCGGAACTGGCGGAACTCATCGCGGGTGAGCAGGGCAGCACCATCCACCTCCTTGATGGCGACGATCTCATCGCTGAAGTCGGTGTAGAGGGGATCCTGAGACTCGGTTTCGATCAGTGCGATCAGTCCCCGCAGGCGACGGCGAACCTCCTCCAGCATCGGCAGGGTCACGTCCTGCCACCATTCATCGCGCAGCAGGTCCTGGATGAGTTCCAGTTCGGCGGCCACCATCGGGATGGAGTGCTTTTGTTCCAACTGGCCAGCAAGCTGGCGCAGCTGCTTCTGGAGACGCAGGAAGCGGGATTCGCCGCGCAGCAAGGACAGTTGCAGGTTGTAGAGAAGCAGATCAAAGCGACGGGCCACGGCATCGGTGTCCCCTTCCTGTTCCGCCTGGGCCGAGGGCAAGGGGGCCAGGGTGGAGGCCAGCAGGGCATGGTCATCGGCCGTGAGGGTTGTCCAGGCCTCGGGTTTGCGGAAACGCTCAACAAGCTCCAGATGGGGACGAACCAAGAAGTTGTCGGCCGGGCAGGCGGCGACATGGCCCCGCAAGCTGTCTGCAAAGCTCTGCCGGTGACTGAGGTTCTCGGCCACCGAAGTGAGACTGACCTCCTTGGCCTGCTGGCCGGCCTGCTGATCGATCGTGTCAATCAGCGCCAAGCGAGCTTTGAAGAGCTTGGTGCTCAGGGATTCGGGGTTCGAGGTGCCTTCTGCACTACCACCACCGAGGAAGTATTCGAGATTCTGGCAGCAATCGAAGATCCAGAAGCATTCTTTATCGTGGCCAGGACCGAACAGATTGGGGCAGAGGCGGGTGCCACGGCCGACCATCTGCCAGAACTT